>JBBRUE010000799.1:0-3738 GCA_038248085.1 Myxococcales bacterium
CGAAGGACGGCTCGATGGCCTGCGCGCAGTGCCACGAGATCGCGCGCGCCTATACCTCGGCGTCTGCGCTCGACACCAAGGTCGGCGGTGCGGCGAACAAGCGTGTGCTCGGGCGTCGACGCCGCGCACCGCGTCGCCACCGACGACGCCCGGGTGGCCGGCGCGGTCTTCCTCGACGGGTACACCTGGGAGACGCCCCGCTCGAAGTTCACCCGGAACGTCGGCCGGCACCTGAGCCTCGTGGGGCTGCAGCGGGCGATCCGGCGGCGGCTCCCGCGCGTCGGTGGCCTGGAGGTCGGCGAGGCCGAGGAGATCTACGTGCGCGACTACCCCGAGCCCGCGCAGATGGCGGCCGACCTCGAGCAGATGCTCGCGCGCGGCGCGAAGCTGTCCTTCATCTACTCGGGGGGCCTGTGGCTGTACTTCAACTACCCCCAGCAGTTCTTCGAGATGCTCCGCCCGGCGAGGTTCGAAGGGCGCATCGACGTCGAGCTGCGGCGCCAGGCCGACCACACCTACCTCATCCCTTCCGAGCGGCAGCGCATGGTCGAACGGGTCAGTGGGTGGGTCGCCCGCCAGTTCGGGTCTTGACGCGTCGGGTCGCGCCGCTTAGGACAGCCCCCTTTCCGTAGCCTTCCGAGACAAGGACACACCATGGCCCGCGTAACAGTCGAAGACGCCCTTCCCCACGTCGACAACCGCTTCGCCCTCGTGCTGCTCGCGAGCAAGCGCGCGCGTCAGCTGATGGCCGGCGCCCGTCCCCTCGTCGAGCACTCGAAGAACAAGCCCTGCGTCCTCGCCATCCGCGAGATCGCCACCGGCCACGTGAAGTTCGACCGCGACGTCCGCGAAGCGCTGATGGGCAAGTTCAACCAGCCCACACCCATCCAGAGCTGAGTCCGGCCCCTGCGCTTTCCCCACGGCCCTGCTTCCCACCTCGGGAAGCGGGGCCGAGGTGTCTTTGGCCCTCACGGAGCCGCGAGCGCAGCCTCGATGAAGGCCCCGGCTTCGCGCCGCGCGATGGGGTCAGCCGGGGTCTCCTCGTGGCGGAGGCCGGGGATGGTGACCAGCCGCGCCCCCAGCCAGGTCGCCACGGCCACGCCCTCGGTCTGCCCCGGGTCGTTGAACTCGGCCTGGATCACCAACGCAGGGACCTTCGGCGGCGACGCGCGCAGCCGGTAGCGATCGGGCTGGCGAAAGCGGAGCAACGCGCCCGGCTCGCTGGCCTCGAACAGGGTGGCCACGCCCAGCAGCACCACCGCCTGCACGTGGCTCTCGGCCGCGACCAGCGCCGAGTAGGTACCCATCGAGAACCCCCCGACGACGATCTGCTCAGCCCCGTGCTGGCTGCGTAGCCACTCGCGCGCGGTGGCGGCGTCGCGCTCGACGCCTTCAGGCGAGGGACGGCCCTCCGAGTCGAACCCGGGAGGGGCGACGATCAGCACCCCGATCTCCGGCGGCAGGCGGAACCCCGCGACCGCGTCCACCGCGTCCTTGAAGTAGGTCGAGGTGTTGCCACCCCAGTACAGGAACCAGGCGTGGCCGCGCACCGGAGGGCGGATGAGCCCGCGCGACGGCCCTACCTGCACCGGCGCCAGGCCCAGGCGCCGGCCCTCCACCGCGTTCTCCTCGACGGAGCGGACGCTGCGATCGTAGGGCGACGTCATGCCGTTCGCCCGATAGCGACGCCCGAAGAACGCAGTGAATCCGACCAGGACCACGGCGGCGACGACCAGCACGCCCCTCATCGCGGCCGCCGGCCGAAGCCGAGCCTGTGGCTCCACCCCAGGGCGTCCTCACGCAGGGCTCGATACGCCCGGTACACCAGCCCCCCACGGAGCGACTGACTGCGGAGGTACGCCTCACGGAACGGGAGCTCGATCGGGTTCCATCTCGTCTTCGAGACGTCCCGACCTGGCGAGAGGTTGACGACGCGGAACTTCGCTTCGATCGCCCAGCGGAGGATCTGCTCGACCGTGGTCGTCATGACGCTGTAGCGGCCCCACTTCGGGTCGAAGCCCGAGAAGTACAGGTAGAGCTGATCGCCGAGGGCGAAGCCGATGCGCGTCGCCACCACCTCGCCGCCGATCACCAGCTGAAAGACTCGCGCCTCGCCCACGCGCGCGGCCTCGCACAAGAAGTCGCAGAGAAACCGACGTGAGGTCTCGAGCGGAAAGACGTCGAGGTGTCCGACCGTGCCTGTCTGCGAGGCGCGCGCAGAGTGGAGCCGGAAGAAGTGCCAGAGCGCCTCTTCCATCTCGTCAGGGCGGGTGCGCACCACGAACGAGAAGGCGTGCCCGTCTCGCTTGAGCGAGTTGCGGCACTTGCGCAGCGACTCCTTGACGTTGCGGCCCAGGGCCTTCTGGAAGTCGGCCCACGAGTCGGGGAGCTCGAGCAGGAAGTCGGGAGACTCGCGCCCCCAGCGCAGCCCCGCGCGGCGGTCGAGCACCGGCACTGCCGCCTCGCGAATGCCGTTGAGGAAGACGAGGTCCCACCTGTCACGGTGGGCCTCGAGGTAGCCGAGGATCGCCTCCATGACTGCCGCGGCGTCGTCGGGCGCGCAGATCTGGCCGCTGAGCTCGGTGATGTTCGGGTCGGCGCCCACCATGCGCAACATGCGGGTTCGAACCGGCCCGATCGCCGGTCGCTCGGTCAGCACCATCGGGGCGATACCGCGCAGCGCGCCGGTCTCGTCACGCACGGCCAGCAACTGCAGCTCGTCGTGAATCAGCCGCCCGGCCTGGGCGAAGTGGCGGAGCCACAGCGCCGTCCACATCGGTTGGGCGAAGGGGAGCCGGGGCGACGTCGTTCGCTCGAGGCGTTCCCATTCGGGCCGCAAGGCATCGATTGATTCCGACAGGCTTACCGTCAGCATCACCACCACCACTCTCGCCGTGATTCTGCGCCGGCGCGCCCCGCAAAGAAGTGCCAAAGTGTGAAGGAGGTTGAACGTGGAGTCGAGCCAGAGCGTCGAGCGTGTTTGAGGTCGGCGAAGGCGTCGCGCGCGACGCGTGGCTGCTGTTGCGCCAGGGAACCACGCTCAGGCAGTTCACCGGCACGCTCAAGGGGGGCGGTCCCCGACTGGCGCTCACCTACGTAGGCGCTCCCACCCAGGACGAGCAGTGCACGGTGTTCTTCGACGGGACGCCCGAGCATCATCTCGCGGCGTCACTGCACCCCGACGTGCTGGTGGTGGCCGAGCCGATGCACCTGCCGATGGCCGACGTGCTGCGCTACGAGCCGTTCCTCGACGCGGTGCTCGACGTGCGGCCGACCGTAGACGCCCAGATCGCCGCGGTGTGCTCGAAGGCCCATCGCCGCCGGCTCCGGAAGGTCTCCCGGGGGACGGCGTGGGGCTGGTCGGTGCGCTCGAGCCCAGAGGCGCTGGAGCACTTCTACCGCACGCTCCACCGGCCCTGGCTCGCCGCCCGCTTCGGAGAACAGCAGCACATCACGCCCCTCGAGCACCTCGAGGAGCGGCTCGGGCAGGGAGGCCAGGTGTTGACGGTGACGTACGAGGGCGAACCGGTGTGCGGCGCGCTGCTCTTCGATACCCCTGACGGCCTCGACTACGACCGCAACGGGTTCCGCCTCGACACCCAGCGGTCGCCGGTGGTGCTCGCGGAGCGGACCGCCGCGCTCGAGCTCGCGATCTTCCAGTTCGCCCACGAGCGGTCGGCGCGCAGCATCTTCCTCGGGTTCTGCCGGGCGCTGGTCGACGACGGGCTGTTCACCCAC
>JBBRUE010000800.1:0-3737 GCA_038248085.1 Myxococcales bacterium
GCTGACCCGGGCTCCGCCGCCAGCCTTGACCCGTCAGCGCTTTCCCGGTTTGTGCCGCCGCCGTGACGCTGCCTGCCGCCGGTGAAGTCTTCGCGCTCGAGGTCGCGCCGCGGGTCGAGCTGCTGCTGCGGGTGGTCGCCGAGCACGGTGAGACCCGGTGCGTGGTGGCCACGCAGCACGCGGGACCTCCTCTGGCGAAGCCGCCGCGCGGCGTTGCGTTGTTCGAGGTGCAGCCGCTCGACCACCACGCGTGGAACCGGCCGCTGCTCGGCGGGTGGATCAGCACGCCCGCGCCTGCCTCGCTGCGCCGCCTGGGTCGGGTGCCGGTGCGTGAGGCCGAGCGGGCGCGCGTGCTGCACCCGCAGCTCTGGGTGACGATGCCCGCGAAGACGCCGGCGCTCGCGCAGAAGGTGCTCCCGATGTCGGGGTGGGACCTCGTCTTGCGCGACGCGAAGGCCCAGTGGCGCTGGGAGCACGAGCGCGCCGCGGTGCTCGCCGAAGACGCGCAGCGGGAGCGCGCGCAGGCGGGGACGCTGGCCACCGCCCTCGCGGCGCAGGGCCGGGCGCAGGCGTCGCTCCGACAGAAGGGCGTCGCGGCCCTGAAGAAGAAGCGCTTCTTCGCGGCGTGGAAGCACGTCGTCCCGAAGGCCCTCATCGACGAGGCCGAGGCGGCGACGCGCGAGGCGGTGCGCTCGCTCGAGGGGCGCACGCCGGCGCAGGCGGCGAGGCGGCTGGCCGCGCTGGTGCGCACCTTCAACCGGCTCGACGGGCGCCACGGGCGGACGTTCGACACGGCCGACCGCGAGGACATCATGGAGGCCCTCGGGACCATCGCCCTGGCGTGCCGGGTGGATGACGAGACCTTCGAGGCGGTCGTCGACGCGGTGCGCGACTTCTGAGCCGCGGACGGCTGATCAGCGCCCTTTCAGGAATTTTCCTCACATACCGACAGAAAGAAGCAGCCCTACTCACAGCCGTGCCGACGGACCGCAGGGGCCGATGGCGCTGCGCGGGGCCGCGGCGGGACAGTGCCTCACCTTGAACGCGCTCAGTCTCCGCTTTCGCGCCTTGTTGGCCCCCACACTGAGTCGACCGTGGCGCAGGCCGCTGTTCGGGCGCCCGCCGCCGCAGCTCGAGACGGTCTGGTCAGGGGTGACGGTCTGGGCGGACGACGCCTACGACGTGGGAGCGATGTTGAGCATCGACGTGCTCTGCAAGGGTGGCGAAGCGCTGTGTTTCACCGCGCGGGTGGCGTGGGTGAAGCCGCAACCCGCGGGCGCGCCGGCGCTCTTCCAACTGGGCCTGGAGATCCTCCGCTTCGAAGATGGCAGCTGGGAGCGCCTCGAACCGCTGCTCGGCTGAAACACCGCGATTCAAAAGAACCACCCGCCCCGACCACTCAGGCAGCACATGGCCGCCTCGAACCCGAATGCCCCGGTGCAGACCCATCGCTCGTGGGGCCGCACGCTCCACGCCGTCACCGCGCTGGTGTTGATGGTGCTGTTCTTCATCACCGCCGCGCTCGCGGTCGCGGGCCTGGTGTTTCTCGGCTACCACGTCGGCCTCGGCGCCCTCGAGCACCTCCGCGGCAAGGCGCTGATCCTCGGCGCGCTCGTCGGGCTGGGCATGATCATCGCGGGCGTGGTCGTCGCGTGGTCATTGGTGCCGCGCTTCGACACCTTCGAGGCGCCGGGCCCGGAGCTGCTGCGCGCCGAGCACCCCGAGCTGTTTCGGGAGATCGACCGGGTCGCGGCGATGACCGGCGAGCGAGGGCCGGCCCAGGTGTACGCGGTGGGCGACGTCAACGCCTTCGTCGCTGAGCGCGGCGGGCTGATGGGCATCGGCAGCCGGCGCGTGATGGGGCTGGGGTTGCCGTTGCTCAACGTGTTGACCGTCAGCCAGCTGCGCGCGGTGCTGGCCCACGAGTTCGGTCACTTCGCCGGGGGTGACACCAGCCTCGGCCGGTGGATCCACAAGACCCGCGGGGCGCTGGTGCGCACGTTGAACAACCTCGGCCACACCGGGAACGCGCTCTCGGAGATCGGCGCGCTGGCGCTGGTCTTCACGGTGGTGCACGCGCCCTTCCGCTGGTTCTTCACCTTCTACATGGGCTTCACGCAGTCGCTGAGCCGCCGGCAGGAGTTCGACGCCGACGCGCTCGCGGTGCAGCTCGAGGGCGCCCCTGCGCTCACCGAGGGGCTCACCCGCGTGCGCGGCGCGGCGGCGGCCTACGGCGCGTTCGTCGAGGGGGAACTGCAGCCGCTGGTGTCGAAGGGCCTGCTCCCTCCGGTGGGCCTGGGCTTCCAGCAGTTCCTCGCCGCCGAGCGCATCGCCACCCAGGTCACGCGGCTGGTGAGCACGCCCACCGAGACCGACCCGCACGACTCGCACCCGCCGCTCGAGCAGCGCATCGCCGCGGCGCAGAAGCTACGGGGCCCGGTGCGCGCGGTCGACCCCCGCCTGGGCATCGAGCTGGTGCGCAACGTGGCGGCGCTCGAGGTCGCGCTGGCCCGGGCGTGGACCGACGAGGCACAGCCGCTGAAGACCATCGGGTGGGAGCAGTCGAGCGCCCCCCTCGAGGCGCAGTGGCGCGCAGCAGTGGAGTCGAGGGCCGCGCACTTCCCTGGCGTCACGCTCGCGTCGATCGCCCCGGAGCTCCCGGCCCTGCGCACTCTCGCCCAGCGGCAGCACGGGGTGGAAGCCGTTGCGGGTTCGAGCGACGAGACCATCAAGAGCTGGGCGCGGCAGGTGCTGACCGAGGTGCTCTTCGTGCTGCTCCTCGAGCAGCAGTACGCGGTGAGCAATCGGCCCGGCAAGCCGTACCTCTTCACCCGGAACGGCGAACACCTCGAGCCTGGTGAGCTGGTGAACGGCTACCTCGCGGGCGAGGTCAGCGCCGAGACGTGGCGCACGCAGCTCGAGGCGCTCGGGGTGTCGAGGCACGACCTCGCGCTTCAGCTGACGTACTGACCGACGCTCGCGGAGGCCTGGAAGGCGCCCTCGCAGCAACAGTGGCCAAGCGAGGGCGGGAAGCGCACACTTCCCACAGCGATGTCGCTGCTGCGTGCCATTCCTGCCGGAGGTTCGTCCCTCGCCGTCGGCGAGGCGCTCGGGCCCTACGTCATCGAAAGAGCGCTGGGCGAGGGCTCGATGGGCCGGGTGTACCTGGCCCGGCACCAACGCCTCGACCGCCACGTGGCGCTCAAGGTGCTGCACGACGCGCTGCTCGATGATCAACAACTGGTGCGCCGCTTCCTGCAGGAAGGCCGGGTCGTCAACCAGATCAACCACCAGCACATCGTCGAGGTGCACGACTTCGTGCATGAGCCGTCACGGGTGTACTGCGTCATGGAGTTGCTCCGGGGTGAGACGCTGGCGCAGCGCCTCCTGACGCGGACCTCGACGATCGACAGCATCCGGAACATCGCGCGTGATCTCGCCAGCGCCCTGGGGGCCGCCCACGCGGTCGGCGTCATCCACCGCGATCTCAAGCCCGAGAACGTGTTCCTCGTCGCGCGCGACGACCGCGATGATTGGGTCAAGGTGCTCGACTTCGGCGTCGCCAAGAGACTCACCGGCCCAGGCGAGCTGAGCCTCGTGTCGAGTCAGCAGGGCGTCCTCCTCGGCACCCCGCGCTACATGGCGCCAGAGCAGGCCGCCGGCCTCGAGGTCGACGCCCGCTCCGACGTGTACGCGCTCGGCACCATCCTCTACGAGCTGGTCGCCGGGAAGCCGCC
>JBBRUE010000801.1:0-3737 GCA_038248085.1 Myxococcales bacterium
GATCGCGTCGGCCTTCTCGTCCATGAAGAACTTCACGTACTTCTTGAGGGCCAGCATGTTGAGGCCCGAGTCTTCATTCATCGGGCCGAGCACGCCGAAGGTGAGGGCGCCGTCGGCGTCCTTGTCGGTGAAGGTCAAGCGGGCGCCGATCTGCTTGGCGGCGCGCTCGCCGAACTTGAGCTCGGTGACCGGGCCCGGGTCGATCGGGGCGGCGCATTCCTTGTCGGCGCGCGGCTCGGGAGCGGGGGGCGGCGCCGCGACGACGACCGGCTTGACCTCCGCCGGCTTCGGCGGTGGCGCTTCGGTCTTCTTCTCGGGGCATCCCAGGAGGGCAACAGACAGACCCAGCGCGGCGACAGCGGCAGTTCGAAGGCTCTTCATTGGGTAATTTCCCCCTCGCAAGTCGTTGAAAGGTGACGCCTCGTAGCGGAATCAGACTCGCCGGTCCAGAGAGTTCGGGGTAGGACCGACGCCATGCGCTTGTCGATGCTTGTGCTGCTCTTCGCGGTGACTGGCTGTGCCCACAAGCCGCTCTCCGCCGCCGCGCTCGACGAGACCCGGCTCATCGCGTTCATCGCGCGCATCGAGGACGAAGCGGGGCCCCGGTCGAACGTCTTCCGCAACGACGGCGCCTACCGTGATCGCCTCAAGCGGCTCGACGAGAAAGAAGGCGATCGGCGCCTCGGCAACGCCCTGGCCGTCGGCAGCTTCAAGAAGACGAAGGGCGCGGAGCCCGAGCTGATCGCGCACACCATCTCGCGTTTCGAGATCGCCGACTCGTTGCGCTCGAACACCCTCGCGCAGCTGCCGAAGCACTCGCCGTGGAGCGAGGTGGTGCAGCCCGTCGATGTGGCCCGCGTGCTCGAGAGCTTCCTGGTGCAGGAGGTGCCCGCCAACGCGCCCGACTACGAGCGGCTCGCGGCCCTCGGCGCCGACACTGTCATGGAGATCGTCGTCGAGGAGTACGGCATGCGCA
This sequence comes from Myxococcales bacterium, assembly GCA_038248085.1. GTDB lineage: Bacteria > Myxococcota > Myxococcia > Myxococcales > Myxococcaceae > Archangium_A. The sequence continues at coordinate 977 of JBBRUE010000801.1, forward strand.
GCGAGAAGGGGAAGGCCGGGGCTTACCTCGTCGGCTTCGCCCGCATGTTCCGCGTGGGTGGGGCCGAGCTGTACCGGCGCAACTTCTTCTCGGACGACCTGAACGCCGGGCTGGATCACCTCGACCCGTTCCTCGTCGCGAAGAACGCCCAGCTCTTCGCCGAGCGGATCAAGCAGATGATCGCGGCGATCTCGACGCAGATCGCGAAGGACCTCACGCCCGTGGAGCGCCGCGAGGCCCCCACCCGGGCCGGCGGTGATGTCGTGAAACCCCGGCAGAACGACCAGCCGCAGGCCGACGACCCGCTCTGATTCGGGGGTCCTGCCGCGCTCCTCATTCACGCCGTGGAAATACCCGCGGGTCCCGGGCACTTCGCGCGAATACAGCCGGTTGCCGTTTTGTCACCCGAAACTGTTTCGGGTGCAGCGCCATTGAAATCGTATTGATTCAACGACTTACGCTGGTCGCACCCGAAACTGTTTCGGGTGCGGGCACGTTTTGATCAGCGACGATCAGTTCGCGACGCGCCGCCGCCGGAAGAGGGCGAGCAGCCCGAAGACGATCGCCCCGAGGGGCCCACCCGACGCGCCGCACCCGCACCCGAGGTCCGTCGCGCCACCGCCGCCGGTCCCACCGCCCGTCGCGCTGGTTCCGCCACCGCCGCCGGTCCGGCCGCCGCCACCACCCGTCGTGGTGCCGCCGCCTCCGCCGCTCGACATCTGGTCGATGCAGTAGAAGATCCCGTTCCCGATGTCGGCACAATCGGTGAGCGCCGGGCAGTTCGACGCTGTCATCGGGTCGCACCGCGCGCGGCACGAACCGTTGAGACACCGGGTTCCCGTCTGACAGGCGTGCACCTCGGGCTGCGTTCCGCACGGCCCGTTCTCGACGCTCACCTGGTCGGGACAGCCGCAGATGCCCACGCCATTCGACGCCGACTGCACGCACGTGGTGCAGGCCGTCGAGAGGTTGGTGTTGCAGGGCTCGTAACAGCGGTTGAGGTAGCAGGTCAGGCCGGTGTTGCACCCGCCGATGTTGGTGCACGGCGCGCAGGTGCTTCCCTCGGTGCCAGGGACACAGACCGCCAGCCCGTTCATCAGTTGGCACGTCTGCGCGGTCCGGCACGAGTTCGGCGTGTTGATGTCGCAGCGCGCGCGGCAGACGGTCGAGCTCGTCCCGACGCAGGCCAGGCCGGCGGCACAGGCGGCCAGAGTCATGTTGGTTTGACCGCAGGCTTCTCCCTCGGAGGCGATCTCGTCGGGGCACGCACAACTGCCTCCACCCATCGATCCAGGGAAGCAGGCCTGGCAGGTCCCCGGCGCGGCCGGGTTGCACGCCGAGCGGCAGCGGCCGGCGGTGCACTGCAGGCCCTCCGCGCACTGGCCGTTGTTGCAGGCGGCGCAGGTGCCGGGAGCCGAGGCGCCCGGCAGGCACACGCTCGAGTTCCCCGAGGTGAGGCCCGCGCAGGTGTTCCCGGCGCCGCAGGTGGCGTTGGGGCAGGCGTTGCAGAACCCGCCCTGCGCATTGCCGGCGCAACACACCCGGCAGAACGCCTGCGTGCTGGCCGCGCTCTCTCTCGTGCACACGTTGCAGGGCTTGCAGAAGAGCGAGACGCCGCAGTTGTCACCGGTGTCTCCGCGCGGGGTGCAGGTGCCGCCCGTGCACGAGTACCCCGTCGCGCACTCAGTCGCGGTGGTGCACTGGTTGGTGCACGTCATCGCGTTGGGCACGCAAAAGCCGTCGGGCATCTGGCAGGTGTAGTTGGGGCCGCACTGGGCGTTCTCGGTGCAGTTGAGGCTGCAGAAGGTGACGCCGGTGTCGAAGCGCAGGCACAGGCCCGAGCTGCACTCGCCGCCGGTCTGGCAGAACCGGCACTGATCAGGCGAGCCGACCTGGGGAAGGCACGCGAAGCCCGCGGTCGAGGCCTGGCAGGTGAACCCGGCGGGGCAGGTGCTCGAAGTGCCGGTGCAGTCCTGGGTGCAGATCTTCGCCGTCCCACCTGCCACGGCTTCGCACACCCGGCCGCCGGCGCACTCGGAGCCCGCGGCACACGGCACGCCCTGGCCTCCGGCGGCGCCGGGGTAGACCGTGCAGACGTCGTTCTCGTCGATGGCGGTGAGCACGCGCTTGGCCACCCCCTGCGTGACGATGGGGTACATCACCGGCGTCGCGCTGGTGGAGGTGTGGTTGAGCCCGAGGAAGTGCCCCGCCTCGTGGATCACCACCGAGTCGATGTCGTAGGTCCCGGGCGCGGCGTCGATCGACCAGACGACGTTGTTGTTGAGCTCCATGTCGCCGTCGAAGATCTCGTGGTTGGCGGTGAAGTAGGTGGTCGTGGTGAGCGCCAGCACGTCGGGCATGTGCGTCCAGTTGGTGCCGCTGAGCCAGATCACGTTGTTGTTGCGATCCATGCCGTTGAGCGCGGTGACGCCCGACGGCGTGCCGAACGCCGCGACGGACACCGAGCTCCAGTTGGTGTTGCAGCCGACGCGGCCGCTGGTCCACGCCGCGAACGCCGCGTTCACCTTCGCGGGGATGCCGGCGTAGGGGACGTTGCCGTTGATCGTCATGCCGCCTGCGTTGTCGATCGACGTGGCCTGGCGGAACTGCGGCACGCAGATTCCGGCCACGCACTGCGTCCCCATCGCGCAGCCCGCCCCGCACGCGGTCAGGGACCACCGGTTGCCGCTCGGGGTGGCCAGCGCCGAACCCGAGGTCGCCACCGTGAAGAGCACCAGCCAGAGCCTGGCGTTCACTTCAC
>JBBRUE010000802.1:0-3732 GCA_038248085.1 Myxococcales bacterium
CGGGGCGATGACGGGTACGGTCTCGGGCCACAGGCGCTCGACGACCGACAGCGCGCACCACAGCCCGCGCTCGACCTTCCACGCGCGCGCCCGGCTGGCGAGCACCGCGACGTCGATCGGCCGGGCGTAGGCGCCGCCCATCGACGGGGCCCCCAGCACCAGCTCTCGGAGATCGATGAACTCCAGCATTGGCACGTCGAACCCGGCGCGCGCCATGAGCAGCACGTGCACCAGCAGCGCGTCTTCGAGATCCAGGCGCCGCGCCGACGGCCCGAAGGCCCGCATCGGGAGCGTGCGGGAGAGGATGGCCTGGTGCTCCTGCGCGTCGGGCACCAGGGCGCCGTGGAGGAAGAGCGTGGTGCGCGTGTCGGTGAGCACCTTCTGCGCGCCCCCGGCGTCGGTGACGCCCTCAAAGACCTTGAACTCCGAGCGCCGCAGCCAGGTGGCCAGCGGCTCGAGATCGGCCGGGGTGACGGCGAGCCGCACGTCCATCACCGGGCGGAAGGCGATGTGCGGGTAGAGGCTCTCGGCGAACGACGCGGCCCCGACGAACACGATCTTCCGGCCCTCGAGATCGTCGATGCAGCGCTTGAGGTTCACCAGCTTCATCACGTTGTCGTTGGCGGTGCCCTGGTACAGCGAGAGGAGCCGGTGGCGCACCCAGTCCGGGCTGCCGGCGCCGCCGAGCCGGTACTCGAGGTTGTACGCCGCGAGCGGCGCGAGGCCCTGGCCGATGGCCCAGTCGCAGAACGGCTCCCACGGCGCGCTCCGCAGGTCGGCGCGGGCCGGGGAGAACGAGGTCAGCGTGCGGAAGACTTCGAGCATCGAGACGGCCATCAGTCGCCTATGCCGACCCTGTGGTACAGCCGCCAGCGAAAATGAGCGTCGCCGTCCTGCACTTCTCGAGCAGCCCGACCGCCCGGCAGGACGCCGAGGTCGCGCTCGCCGAGGGCCACGAGGTGTTCGTCTCCGGCTTCGAGGTGCCGGGGGCGCAGCCGGTGGGCGCAGGCTGGGGCCGCGCCGTGCGCGAGGCGCTGGGGCTCACCACCCGCGACGTGCTGGCGGTCGACGTGCCAGCCGACGCGCTCGACGCCCTCACTCAGCCCATCGAGCGCGACCGCGCCGACGTGGTCACCGGCCACCGCGTGCCACCGCCGCTGCTGGAACGGGCGGCCAACCAGGTCGCCTCCCTCGCGCTCGAGGTGGAGATCGCTGACCCGCTGTGCCGGGCGCGCGCCTTTCGCGTCGAGGCGCTGAGGGCCGAGCCCCTGCAGGCGACCGGTGACGAGGCCGAGGCCGAGGCCCTGGTGAAGCTCGCCGCCCAGCGGTACCGCTTCACCGACGCGCTGGTGAAATACGGCGGCAAGCGCACCGCGGTCAACGTGGCGCGGCTGGCGAGGACCTTCGCGAAGTACGCGACGGTGCAGAACGACGCCGACAACCAGCACGAGGGGTACTCGACGCTCGCCCACCTCGAGGCGCGGGCCCCCAACTACAACCGCTGGCTGGCGAGCGCGTTTCGGCGCTGGGCCGGCACGCGTGTCCTCGAGATTGGCGCCGGCATCGGCACGATCACCGAGCACCTCGCCCCAGGCCGGGAGCTGGTCACCGCGCTCGAGGTCGACCCGTTCTACGTGCGGCGGCTCAAGAACCGCTTCCGGGGACTGCCCCAGGTCGAGCCGTACCAGGGCGACGTGGCCCTCGCCGACTGGCAGTCGCTGCAGCGCCGCCGCTTCGACACCATCGTGCTGTCGAACGTGCTCGAGCACATTCCGGACGACGCCGGCGCGGTGCAGACCTTCGCGAAGATCCTCCCCCCGGGTGGGGTGCTGATCCTCTTCGTGCCTGCGATCCCGGCGCTCTTCGGCTCGATCGACGAGGCGGTCGGCCACCACCGTCGCTACACGCCGGCGTCACTGCGCGCGGTGCTGGAAGAGAATGGCTTCGAGGTCGAGCACCTCCGGTGGATGAACCTCGTCGGCATTCCGGGCTGGTTCGTCAACGGTCGGATCTTCAAGCGGCGGGTGCTGCCCCCGTTGCAGTTGCGCGTCTACGATCGCATCGCGCCGACGCTGGCTTCGCTCGAGGCGCGCGTCACGTTGCCGGTCGGCATGAGCCTGCTCGCCGTCGGTCGTCGCCGCGCCTGACCCTCTGAACGACGCAGGGAGAGGCCGCCAGCGCACGCCTGGACCGCGGCGGGGCGTCGCCCACGCTCCGCGGGGCACTTGCCGCTCTCCGCGGGGCGCTTGCCGCTCTCCGCGGGGCACTTGCCGCTCTCCGCGACTTCACCCGTCCATGGGCCGACCACGGCATCGCCCGGTCGCTCGACCTCACCGGCCGCAGTGAGCGTTCACCGCGCCGGCCGCTTGAGCCCGAGCTTCGCCATGCGGTGAACGATGGTCCTCCGCGGCATGCCCAGCCGAGCCGCCGCCGCCGTCACGTTCCACCGGGTGCGCGCCAGCGTCTCGAGCAGCAGCTCGCGCTCCGCCGACTGCATCGCCCCCTTGAAATCGTCGTCGGCGGCCTCGGTCGACAACCGCAAAGGGAGCGCGTCGCGGCCGATCTCATCGCGCGCCGTCGCCCGGGCCGCGCGGGCCAGCACGTTGACCAGCTCCCGCACGTTGTCCGGCCAGCGCCAGGTCAGCAACATCGTGCGCGCCTCGGCGCTCAGGGTGAGGCGCGGGCGGCCCACGGCGGCGCGGGCGCGAGAGACGAAGGCCTCCGCGAGGGGAATCACCTCGTCACGCCGTGCACTGAGCGGGGGAACGTCGATGACGTGCCCAAAATGGTCGCCCCCCGGAGCGCGGGTCTCCGTGGCGAGCAGCCGCGTGCGCACCCCACCGACGAGCGCCTTGAGTTCGGCGGCCTCGAGGCGATCGACGTCGCGCACCAGGACCCAGTCTCCGGCGCGGGCTCCCGCGCGCGCCACCGCGGGCCGATCGAGCGCCGAGACGATCGACAGCCGTCGTCCGGCGGCCCGTGCCAGCCCCTCGAGCAGCGTGCGCCTGCCCGACCCAGGAGGCCCCACTGCGCACACCGAGCCCTCGTCTTCCGCCAGCCCGTCGAGGAGCGCCGCCAGCCTCACCATCGTCGGATCCATGAACAGGGGCTCCCCGCGCTCGACCGGCTCCCCCAGCAGCGCGTCCCAACACACCCCCAGCAACGTCTCGGCGTCGAGGCCCTGCTCAGGAGCGCGCGCGAGCGCGACGGCGGCGCGCGGGCCCACGATGCCGGGGAGCCTGCCGAACAACGTGGTGAGTGCGGGCGCGCCCAGTTCCGGAATGAGCACGCCGAGCGACTCGGTGGACAACGCGCCGAAGCACGACGTCGCGCCGCTGCGCTGCACCTCGTCCACCACCCGGCGGGTGAGCGCCTGGCGCGCGGCGACGTTGAGCCCCGGTGACGAGACGACGACGAGCCCCACGGCGCGCGTGTGCCCGGCGCGGCGCAGCTCCTCATCGAGCCGGCTCATGAACTCCTCCTCGGTCACCAGCCGTGGCCGAACCGGGACGGTGGGCGGCGTCATCGAAAACAACAACCGCGCCTCGCCCACCCGCAGCTCGTCCCCCGAACGAAGAACGATCTGCGCCGCCGCGGGCACGTCGTTGATCAGCACCTCGCCCCCGCCGCGCAGGGGCTCGACCAGCACCCCCTCGTCTCGGGGGAGCAACGACACGTGCCGATCCGCGAGCCCCGCGCGAGGCACCTCGAGGCCCACCCCAGGGGCCTGGC
>JBBRUE010000803.1:0-3732 GCA_038248085.1 Myxococcales bacterium
AGCCATCGAACTTGAAGTCTCGCAGAGTGGTCTGGCCCTCGAGGGTGATGCCGGCGAACGGCCCGGTCACCGAGACCCGCGCCTGGCCCATGCCCGACCACGGCACGCCAGCGATCGAACCGAAGTCGGCGAGATCGATCGCGTCCGCCCTGACGTTCACGTCGAGGGCGTTCCGCTGGACGAAGAGCTTCACTGCGCCCGAGACGCGCGTCGCCTCCTGCGCCCCCACCTTGATCGAGACGTCATCGAAACTGACCGCCTGCGACGTCACCCCGAGGCGGAAGCGTCCGGACGACTGCTTGAACCCGAGAATGTCGATGCCGGCGGAGGTAGGCCCATCCCAGGGGCGGGCCGCGAGGACGAAGCGCCCAGTGCGAAACTCGATGTCGCCCGAGAGCATCGGCGACGGGCTGAGCGTGCCGCTGACCGAGCCCTTCACCGAAGCGGGGAACTCGACCCACGCGCCGCTCACGCCGGCGCGAGCCATGATCCGGGCAAAGGAGGCGTCCTTCGTCTCAATGCGCGCGGTGACGGGAAAGCCCGGCTGCAGCGAGACCTCCCCCGAGACCTTCACCTCGCCGTCCCCTGACCGGGTGAAGAACTCCTCGAGGGTGATCGTCTTGCCGCTCCACGCCACCCGCGCCGAGAAGTCACCCGGGCTGTAGGGGCCGATCACCACCCGGGCGCCCTGCAGTTCCCCGCGCACCGCCAGGGAGTCGAGCTTGCCCCCGACCGTCACGCGCGCCAGCACCTGGCCCGAGGGGTTGGGGAGCGGAACGCCCAGACGTGGCACCGTCTCGAGGGGCACGTAGGCCTGGGCGGTGAGATCGAACTGGGGCGCGGCGTCGCACAGACCGTCGATCGCACCGCTCACCGTCAGGGTGGCGCCCTCGACGTTGAGTTCCGCGCGCTGCAGCTCCACCTGGGCCGCCTCGAGATCCAGGGTCCCCTCGAGCGAGAGCTTGCCCAGTCGCAAGGTGCGTCCGTCGAACATCACCGCTCCGTTGCGGGCGTCGATCACCACCGTCGCCTCGCGGCGATCGAGCGAAGCGTCGATGCTCAGGCCCTCGAGGTGCACTGATTTTCCACTGGGGTGGTGCACCGTGATGCTGCCGTCGACGACGCGCAGCCGTGCGACCCGTAGCCGTTCGAGTTCGCGCACCGGGCAGGCTCCGCCGCCGGCCGCCGTCGCCACGGGCGCGGTGAAGTCCACCCGGGGCCGTACCAGCTCCACGTCCTGGAGAGCGATGCCCCCGAGGAAGAGCCCGCGCAGCGAGACCGCCGCCTTGTCCGCCGTCAACAACGGCTCGGACGCCAGGTGAGGGGTCACCGAGATGCGGGTGATCTCCACGCTCGCCATGAGGGGGTCGATCGAACAGCGGCCGAGTTCCACGTCGGCGTCGATCATCGCCGGCAACCGCGCGCGCAGCTGGCCACAGACGAACTCGCCTGCACGATCGGTACGCAGCACCAGGACCGCCGCCAGAAGGAGCACGGCCAGCACACCGAGCGCTTGTCGCCAGCGGCGTCGTGACGGCTGCACCTGGCCCTCCTTTCGTTCGCTGTGCCTGCGTGCAGGCACAACACCACTGGGGACTACAACTTCCCCAGCCCCTCGAGGTACCGATCGATTTCGGCGAGATCGACCCCGGCCTTCGGTTTCGACGTCCCGCCCGTCCCTGCATTCGGTGCCGACGGAGGCGGCGGCGGTGAATCGCCGGTCAGGCCCGCCATGGCCGCGGCCATGGCGGGCCGCGACAGCACGTCAGGCACGACCGGCGCCACTGCGGCCCGCACGGTGGCCGAGACCGGGGCTCCAGCGAGCGTCGGAGGAACCGGGGCCGAACGAGGCAGCGTGATGAGGGCGGGCGCCACCGGCGGAGGCGCGGGGGCCGGCAGGGCGAACACCGGACTGGGGGCGGTCACCGGGGCCTTCGGTGCGAGCGCCGGGGCGATTGCAGGCGCGACGGAAGGAACGGCCGGCACGGGCACAGCGAGGGGCGCCACGGAGGGCATCGCCGGCAGCGTCATTGGGGCAACGGCAGGCGCCGAAAGCGTGACCGGCGGCGGAGCGGACCCCGTCTCGAGCCCGAGGTTGTCGGCGATCTGCTCGATCAGCGCCCCGCGGATCTCCGTACCTCGCGCGAGGAAGGTCTCGAACAGCGCGTTGTCGCAGAGGGTGTTGATGACGCGCGGCGTGCCCGCGGCGCGGCGGTGCACTGCCTCGATTGCGTCTCCGGTGAACGGCATGCGCGCGCTCCCGGCCAGGCGGAGCCGGTGCTTGATGTACGACTCGGTCGACTCCGAGGTGAAGGGCTCGAGCCGGTAGCGCATCGCCACGCGCTGCGCGAGCGGTGGGTCAAGCTTGAGGTTCTTCTCGATCTCCGGGAGCCCGAAGAACACGAAGCTGATCAGCTTGCGCTCCGGCACTTCGAGGTTGAGCAGCCCTCGGAACTCCTCCATCAACTCGCGGGTCTCGAGCATCTGCGCTTCGTCGATCAGCACGACCGCCTTGCGCCCCTGCTCGTAGATCTGCAGCAACCGCTGGTAGAGCTGGCTGAGCAACGCGAGCTTTTCCTGGGCCGGGTTCTCGACGCCGATCTGCAGCGCGATACGCCGCAACAGCCAGCTCGCGGTGATGCCGGAATGAATGATGACGAGGAGCGCGGCCTCGTACTCTTCCTCAGGCAGCGAATCGAGCATCCGTCGGGCGAGCGTGGTCTTGCCCGCTCCGATCTCGCCGACCAGCACCGCCAGGCCCTTCATCGAGTTGACGGCGTAGAGGAGCCGCGCCAGCGCCTGCTGGTGCTGCGGAGCGTTGTAATAGAACCGGCTGACTGGCGCGTTGCTGAAAGGCTCGCTGCTGAGACCGAAGTATTCGAGGTAGCTCATGGCGGATCAGACGTAGCCGACCTTACGCCCGCCACTCCCCCCGCCCCGTGGATTCGTCGGTGGCTTGGGAGGCGGCAACTCGTCCTCCGGCACCGTGATGGCCGCCAGCCGCTCCACGTGGGGCCCGACCTCGCGGTAGTAGCCGTCGAGCGCCTGCACCTTGAGGAACTGGCCCAGCGCGCGGCCGATCTCGTTCGCCGCCTCGTAGGCCACGCCGAGCTCGTAGCGCAGCGACTTCTCGACATCGCCCTTCGCGTGCTCGCTGGCGAGACCCTGCTGGTACGCCTCGATGGCCGAGGCCACCTCGCCCCGCGAGACCTGGAGCATGCCGATCATCGAGAGGCAGTCGATCTCCTTGCGCTTCCCGAGGCACCCCTTGCGCGCGATGGAGAACTCGCCGACCGCGTCGTCGATGAGGCCCATTTCCTTGTAGGCGACGCCGAGATCGTAGTGGGTGTCGACGTCTTCCGGCTTGACGACCTTCTCGAGTCCCTTCTTGAACTCGGCGAAGACCTCCTCGACCGACACCTGGTACTCGTCTCCGCCCGACGGCGCGGCAGCTTCACCGGTGTCCGACTGCTCGTCGCCGAAGTCGCCCAGCTCGTTGGCCAGTTCCGCGGCCAGGTCGAAGGCATCGCGGCCCTCTTCCGCGCCGTTCCCGGCGGGCGCCTCGGGCTCGGCCGCAGGCGCTGCCAGCCCCGCCTCCTCGGCCTCCACCCGCGCCATGAGTTCCGCGGCGCGGCGGTGATCGGGGTACGCGATGAGCACCGTCTCGAGAATCTCACGCGCCTCTTCGTAGAGGCCCTGCTCGACGAAGAAGGTCGCCTCGTCGCACTCCTC
>JBBRUE010000804.1:0-3716 GCA_038248085.1 Myxococcales bacterium
ATCGCCACCGCGAGCGCACGGGTGCAGAAGGAGCGCCGATGTCACGGACCGGCCTTCGCCGTCAGCTTCGCCGGCTTTCGCTCGGAGAACCGGCGGCGGCGAGCCAGGAAACTGGGACATGAACACTCGATGTCACGGAGAGCCCGAGCACTGTGATGTGCATGACGGGCGCAGCGACAGCGATCGAGGTGGCGCCGGAAGAGGTCGGCGAGGCGCTGCTCGAGGTGCGGCTGTGCGTGCCGGAAGCGCAGCTGCAGATGCGCAAGTCGCTAGAGCCGGCCAGCGCGGTGCGCCATCGCACCGTCCACGGCGGGCGGTGGGGTTGCCGACACTCCTCTCCGAGATTACTATCTTCTCCGAGAAACGTTCACGGAGGAGAGTATGTCGGACCTCGACGCATTCCTGAAGCGAGCCGGCTGGAGGCCGCGGGCGAACGCGTGGGCCTCCAAGTCGGGCCGCCAGTACCGCGTGCTCGAGGAGGTCGCCCCGGGCGCTTGGGACCGCTCGGTTGCTGCGTTCCTCGCCAAGGCCATCCTTCAGGCGCAGGCCGGAGCCAGCGCGGACGTGGAAGCAGTCGCGGCGCTCAAGGTGAAGCGCGCGTCACCGCTGACCGACGGCCGCCTCGCCAAGTTCGTCGACGAGGTGGCGCCCAAGCAGAGCTGGATTCTGCTGGACGGAGAGGGCCGGGTGTTCCCTCACGTCGCCTCGGCACCAGAGCTCAACGACGCAGCGGCCAAGCAGGTGGTGCATTCGTCGAAGGCGCCGGCGCCCATCCGGCAGCAGTCGCTCTTCACCGACCTCAACCAGTGGATGCTGAAGGTGCTCCTCGCGCCGCACCTGCCCGAGAAGCTCCTCACCGCACCGCGAGGGCGCCCACCCCGCAACGCGTCGACTCTGGCCGAGGTGGCGAACGTTTCGCTCCCGGCCGCCACCCGCTTCCTGCACGCGCTCGACGCCGACGGGCAACTCGACACCCGCTTCGGAGACGTACGCGTCGCTCGGCCGCTGGAGCTTCTCCCTCAGTGGCGAGACCGCATGGGCCACCCCGCGCGCCGGGAGGTCGCCGCGACGTCGGTTCGGGGGCCCTTCAACCTCGACAGCATCGCCGGCATCTCCCAGGAGTTCGCCCGCGCTCGCGGCGAGCACCCGCCGCTCGTCCTTGGGCTTCACGCGGCCTGCGCGGCCCTCGAGCTGGGCCACGTGACTGGCGCTGTGCCCGTCGTGTGGACCCCCTCGCTTGACGCCGCACGCCTGGAGGAACTCGGCCTCGTCTCCGTGCAGGGCGACCAACGCGCTGACGTCGTGCTGCGCGTGCCTCGCTACCCCGAGTCGCTGTTCCGCGGCGTCGTGTCGCCTCGAATGAGCCCCGTGACGGACATCATCCAGTGCTGGCTCGACACCTCCCACTACCGAATCCGCGGGCAAGAGCAGGCAGACTTCCTCTGGCGCCACGTCCTCAAGCCGGCCTTCACCCCATGATTCAGCTCACCGACGAGGAGGCCGACGTTCTCCGCCGACTGTTGCGGGCGGTCGGCGGCGTGGTGCCCGAGTTCATCATTGCGGGTGGCCAGGCGGCGCGCCTGCTGCGGCTGCACCCGTTGGCGACGCGCCTCGAGTGGAGCCCTCTGCTCACGAGCGACACCGATGTCGCCACCGTCGACAAGGGGCACCGAGGGGACGACCTGGCCAAGGCCTTCGATGCCGAGGGCTTCACGGCCGTCTTCGAAGGTGACGACGCTCCGCCACGGACGCACTACCTCCGCGGCGCCGCGGAGATTGAGCTCATCGTCCCCGACGTCGCGCGCCGAAACGCGAGCGGCGCGACGGTGAAGATTCTCGGGGCCAGCGCGCAGAAGGTGAAGGACCTCGAGCCGCTCCTCGTCGAGCCAACCGAGCTCGACGTGCCCAACGTCGGTCGCGTGCGCGTGCCGAATCCCGCCGCATACATCATCCAGAAGGTGCTGACCCTCACCAACCGGCGCTCGCTCCAGAAGAAGGGCAAGGACGCGCTCTACGCCCACGATGCGCTGCTGCTCTTCACGCTCAACGGGCACATCCACCCTGAGGTGGTTGTGCTCGCGGCGCGAGTCATCGCGACGTTGACGAAGAGGCAGAAGGCGAAGCTGCTCGAGACGGCCGCGAAGCTGGGCGATGCCCGCACCGACTTCGTCGTCGAGTCTGCACGCCAGGCCGAAGGACGGCCCGGCCTTCACACCGCCGAGGCCTTCGCGCTCGCCAACCGCCTCGGCCTCAAGGAGCTGCTCGGGCCGTAGGATGTTCGATTCGGACAGCAGTGCTGACCACCTCGTTCGCCACCATCACGCACCATCACTCGTGGTGATGGTGGCGGGTCCGTGAAGGCCGTTGGGCGACCCACCAGTTGAAGCTGCGCCAGCCGTTGAAGGCTCCCCGGGTATGGCCGGCCTCCGCGGCGAACCTGGCCTCCCGCAGCAGTGCGTGGGGCACGCAGAAGGGGAAGTCGAAGCCGACGACGCGCGCGGGCCGGGCGAGCAGTTCGTCGAGCAGCTCCTTCGTGCTCCAGCCTGGCGGCTCATTCGCGAGGAGCCGCGCGTTCATCCCTGTCATGTCGATGCGGTACCTGCGCCAGTCCGTCGCGTGCGCGGCGATGGTCTTCTTCCGTTGGTCGCGCGCCCGTTGCGGGGCGCCGAAGTCGACGCCGACGCCGACAATCGGAGGAGTCATCCGACGTCGCGTCCTGGCACGGAGTAGGTCGCCGTCTTCCGCGCGCCGTGCTTCGCGATGGTGCGCTCGCGCACCATCTTCTGGAGCCGGCGCTGGACCGTGCGCATCGGCGGCGCGTTGTTGCCGAGCCCCGCTGCGATGGCCGTGCTGCCCGCGGCGCCGAGGCGGTCGACGACCTCGAACATCCTCGCTTCGAGTTCGTCGGGCGGAGCCACCACCTGCCAGGGCAACGAGGCCGCGTTGTCAGTGATGCGGCCGAGCTGCGAGACGCGCTCCTGCATGACGACGTGCAGCGCCGAGACGAAGCGCTCGAACATCGCCGTGAAGTCTCCGCTGTCATCGTGCCCGGCGAAGGCGCTGGCTTGCAGGTCTCGCTGGGCGTCGGTCGCGCAGCACAGCGACAGCAGTCCGTGCGAGTCGACATCGCCGACGCAGGGCTCGTGCATCAACAGCGTGCTGACGGAGTTCCATCGTCCGAAGAGGTTCGACATTCCCCAGAAGCAGACCGCCGCGCGAAGCACCGTGGACCGGCTCACCATCGGCTCGGCATCGACCCAGTCGAACAGCCTTCGCACCTCGGCTGGTACCGTCGTCTGCTCGAGGTGGAGGTCCAGCAGTCGCGCTTGCTCGCGCGCGGTGAAGGAGAACCAACGCCGCAAGTCCCGAGCCGGGCAGGCACGTTCCGCCGCCTGGTACGCCATCGCGAGCTCGGCCGAGAGCGGCTTGCCGTGAGGAGAGCGCGTGTACGTCTGGAGAGCTTCCTCGGCGATGGCCGCGCGTCGGATGGCTCCCGCAACGCGCTCACGGCGGACGTCGAGCCGCTGCCCGCGCAGCACCTCATCGACTTCACGCATGGTGACGTTGGTGGCGACGCCGGTGCTGATCCACAGAATCCGGTCGCGGCGAACCTTCGCAGCCAGCTCCTGCCGGCGGTAGAACGAGAGGGGCGCACACGAGAGCTCGCCGGCCAGGCGCGACGTCGCGAGCAGCCCCGACATCAACCGCGGCGTCAT
>JBBRUE010000805.1:0-3714 GCA_038248085.1 Myxococcales bacterium
CCTCCAGGTCGTTGCTGATCTGGAAGATCCACACGTCGTTCGCGCCGCCCGAGAGGGTGACGTCGGTGGGAATGGTGACCCCCGTACCCCAGGTGTACAGGCCGGGGGCGAGGGTCAGCCCGCCGAGGTTTCCGCCGCTCAGGTTGAGGAAGTCAGGCGTGTTCCGGCCGGCGGCGGCGGTGTACGCGGTCTGCATCGCCAGCACGGCCGTCGTCAGGTTCGCGGGGGTGGGGGCCGCGTAGTCGCTGCCGTAGATCTTCCCCGGGGCGGGCACCGACGCCGACGTGGCGTAGACGTTCGATGAATCGGCGATCAGCGAGAAGCCGGTGATGAAGCTCGCCGCGGCCGGGCTCAACCCGAGCGAACCACCGCTGACCGACGAGCCGGTGACGTTGCTGATGCCGGTCTTGGCGAGCAGCACGTAGCTCCCCGCCGCCGCAGGGTCGGTCGCCGACCCGAGCTCGACGCGGGCCGGTCCCTTCCCGGCAGGGTTCTGGGGGTTGTTGATCACCACGCCCGCGTCGGCTCCGGCGTCCGGGCCTCCGACGACGGGAGCGCCGCACGCGGTCGCCAGCACGAGGAACAGGCCAAGCAGGGTCAGTCGCGGCTTCAGGGTGAATGCACGGTCCGACACACAGCAGTGGTCGTGCCACGACAAGTATTCAACAAATCAAGACTGTTGGAGTGGTCGCGGGCAGATGAATCCATCAGAGTGAATGGGTGACTGCTTCATACGGGCGTGTCGCGATGCGAGACGGCGAGGGCTCCACGACGCTGTGGAGGACCCCGCCGTTCGAGCACTCGGGGTTAGTTCAGGGCGCGGTGACGGCGTTGTCGTCGAGCGCGACGAGCGTCTGCGCGAGCGCTCGCCCGTGCAGCGAGGTGGTGGTCTGCAGGGTGATCGAGGTCTGGCTGAGGATGACGCCCTCGAAGTGGGCGTTGGCGTGAATGGTCACCTGGCCGGCGACCTGCCAGGTGATGTTCGACGCCTTCGCCCCGCCGCTGAGGATGATCTTCTTGGCGGCGCTCAGATCGAGATCGTTGGAGACCTGCAGAATCCAGACATCGCCGGCGGCGCCCGCGAAGGTGACGTCTTCCGGAATGGTGACGCCGCTGCCCCAGGTGTACAGGCCGGGCGCGAGCGTCTTCCCCCCGAGGTTGCCGCTGCCCAGGTTCAGGAAGTCGGGGTTCGTCCGGCCGGCCGCGTCGCTGTAGGCGGTCTGCATGCCGAGGACGGCGGTGGTGAGGTTCGAGGGCGTCGGCGGGGCGTAGTTGCTGGCGTAGACCTTCCCGGTGACGGACGACGAGGTCGCGAAGGCGCTCGTCGAATCGGCGATCAGCGAGAAGCCGGTGATGAAGCTCGCCGCCGCCGGGCTGAGGCCCACGGCCCCTCCCGAGACCGCGGAGCCGGTCACGTTGCTGATCCCCGTCTTGGCGAGCAGCACGTAGCTCCCCGAGGCGGCCAGATCGGTGCCCGAGCCGAGCGAGACTGGCGCCGGTCCCTTACCCGACGGGTTCGACGGGTTGTTGGCCGGACCGCACCCCATCGCCAGCACGACGGCGATCGACGAGAGCAGCGCGAGGCGCAAGCCAGTCCAGGCACGAGGCGCGCTCAAGGCACGATGCTCCCGCACGAGGGCGCGCAGTTGAACGTCGCCGCGGTGCACGAGCGGTCATCGATGCACGCCGTGCACACGTCGGCCTTGCGCTTGTAGTCCGGGTCGTTGCCCGAGTCCGTCCGGCAGCGCGTGGCGCAGGCCGCGACGTCGTAGTTCGAGTCGAAGCAGTTCTTGTAGCGGTTGCAGATGGTGTTGCAGTCGAAGGCGTTGTCGATCACCCCGCACCCGTTGAGGAGGAGGAGTGAGGCGAAGGTGAGGAGCGTCTTGCTGAGCATGGTGGGTCTCGCTGGCGTGAGTGGGTGTGGCGCGCGCACTCCGTGAATTCGGGTGCGCGCGGTTGCTGCAAATCAGGGCGAACGGGTGTTCCGGTCAGTCGACCTTGAGCTGGTTCTCGACGCTGCGAACGCCGGCGACGCTGCGGGTCACGCGCAGCGCGTTGAGCTGGTCCCAGCCCGACGGCACGCTCCCGGTGAGCATCACGGTGCCGTTCTTGACGCTGGTCTTCACGTTCTTGAACTCGGGGCGATCCTTGACGGCGAGCGCCAGGTCCCGGCTGATGTCGCCGTCCTTGGCCTCGACGGCCTTCTTCGACGCGCTGGGCACGACCTCGAGCTGGTTGTCGACCTGCTGTACGCCCGTGACCTTGCCGGCCTCGGCTCCGGCGGCGCTCTTCACGTCGGCGGTCGGCACGATGCCGAACAAGGTGACCACGCCGTCGTCGGTGTCGACGCTGATCTCCGTCGAGGGAACCTGGGCCGCGGTCAGCAATCGCAGCTTCACTTCGGCCGAGATGCGGGTGTCGGTCGCGCCGCTCTTCGGCTCGGCGACCGGGGCCTTCGCGTCGGCGGCGGGCTTGACCGGCCCGATGAAGGTGATGCGCTCGTCTTCGCGAAAGTCACCGGGCGTCTTCACCTCGCTGGCGATGCGCTTGACCCCGGGAATGCGGTCGACGAGGGCCAGCGCGCGCAGGTGATCGCCGTAGGTTCGGGCTTCACCCGTCAGCAGCACCATGCCCTTGTCGACCGACTTCACCGAGATGCGGCTGTCCTTGAGCGCCGGGTCGGCCTTGAGCCGCTTGTCGGCGAGGTCCTTGATGTCCTTGTCGGCGCGGGCGGTGACCAGCTCTTCTTTCACCGGCACGACCTGCAGCAGGTTCTGCACCGACTTGACGCCGACGATCTCCGAGGCGGTCTTCGCGGCGAGCGTGCGCTGCGCGTCGGTCGGCACCTTGCCGTAGAGCGTGATGACGCCGTCGGTGGTGTCGACGTGCACGGTGCTGCTCTTCACCCCCGCGGTCGTCCACAGCGACAGCTTGGCCTTCGAGGTGAGGAAGGCGTCGGGGGGCGACGTCGCCAGGGTCGCGGCCAGGATCAGGGACTGGAGGGAGTGACGCACGTAGAGACTCCTTGGTTCGGGAGACAGACGCGCTGTCCCTGAGCAAGGAAGAGGCCATGCGTGAGAACGGCCACTTGCGTCGCGCGAAGGGGGGCGCCGGCATCAAAATGAAAAACCGCCTCCTTCAGTTCGAATGAAGGAGGCGGCCCGAACGGCGAGGGGTGTCAGTGGCGCGACGTCAGAGCAGCGGGGCGGTCTGCAGTTGTTCGATCATCGGCGTGCCCTTCGCCTGCTGCCCGAACCGCGTGCGGATGATGGCGCCGATCGAGACGAACACCGCGACCGCCATCACCAGCTTGCCGAGCACCGGGATGTGCCCGACCAGGAGCAGCGCCAGCAGGCCCACCGCCAGCACCAGCGCCTGGGTCTTGCGCATGCGCCCGGTGGGGAGCCGCGCGCCCACGGTGTTCGCCACCACCGCCACGCCCACCGGCACGAAGAGCGCGAGGGCGATCCACATCAGCATCGCCACGGGAATGCCCACCAGCGTCACCACCAGCATCGCGGTCAGCGGCACCGCGGCGAGCAACCCGAGGAAGCCGGCCAGCCCGTTCTTCGCCGGCTCGGCGCGAATGGTCGCCTCGAGCGCCTTCATGCGCTGCGGCGCGAACATCATCATCACGAAGCCCAGCCCGAAGAAGACCGCGAACTGGAGCAGGAAGGAGGCGACCCCGCGGCCGAAGCCCGACGACGGCTCCTC
>JBBRUE010000806.1:0-3712 GCA_038248085.1 Myxococcales bacterium
AGCCGCATCGACGCCGACGAGCTGCGCCTGGGGAGACTGGGGCAGAAGATCGTCTCGGCCATGCAGGACTACCGCAACGCGTACCCGGTGGAGACGCGCGAGGCCGACGCCAGCGTCGAAGCGGCCCCGGAGTTCCGCAAGATGCTCTTGACGTTGCGCACCGACGATCTTCCGCGCTTCGAGAAGCGGTTCAAGGACCTGCTCAACGAGAACACCATCCACGAGGTGGCGAGCTTCCAGGCCCAGCTGCGGGGTGAGCGGGTGCAGATCGCCGAGCGGATCGAGCTCATCAACAAGTCCCTGCGCGAGATCGACTTCAATGAGGGCCGCTTCATTCGGCTCGAGGCCGCCCACGCCACGGACGCCGAGGTGCGCGACTTCCAGATGGACCTGAAGGCCTGCACCGAGGGCGCGCTGACCGGGTCAGGCGACGAGGCCTACTCCGAGACCAAGTTCCTGCAGGTCAAGCAGATCATCGAGCGCTTCCGGGGGCGCGAAGGCAGCACCGACCTCGACCAGAAGTGGACGCGCAAGGTGACCGACGTTCGGAACTGGTTCACCTTCTCGGCCTCGGAGCGCTGGGCCGAAGACGAGCGGGAGCATGAGCACTACACCGACTCGGGTGGGAAGTCGGGAGGGCAGAAAGAGAAGCTCGCCTACACCGTGCTGGCGGCGAGCCTCGCGTACCAATTCGGCCTCGAGTGGGGCGAGAGCAAGTCACGGTCCTTCCGCTTCGTGGTCATCGACGAGGCCTTCGGCCGCGGCTCCGATGACTCGGCGAAGTTTGGGCTCGATCTGTTCCAAAAGCTGAACCTGCAGCTGCTGGTCGTCACCCCGCTGCAGAAGATCCACGTGATCGAGCCCTATGTGGCGAACGTCGGCTTCGTCTCGAACCTCGATGGCCAGAGCTCGAAGCTGAGAAACCTGACCATCACGGAGTACCGCGAGGAAAAGGCGCGACGGGGCGCGTGATGTCGACCTCAGCGTGGACCACGCCTGCGGAGCTCGTCGCCCAGGTACAGCGGCTGTGGGAACGGGGAGAAATCCTGCGCGCCGGCCTCCAGGGCGAGGCCCTTTTCCCAAAGCAGCTTCGCCTGCGTCGACCGACGGCCCGAGACCTGGGCACGCGCTTTGACGAGGTCCGCCGATGGATCCGCGAGCTCGAGGAAGGGAGCCGGGAGCACGGCTATTCCCTCGAGTTCGATGAGGTCGATCACCGCCAGCTGGGGCCCAACCAGGTCCCCGGCAGGGTGCTGATCCCGACCGAGGCGGTAGCGCTGCGGATCACCGGGAAGACGCGCGCCGCAGATCGGTTTCGGGCGCTTCGGGAGCAGACCGTCGCCCGCTTTCCCGCGCTGACGGATTGGATCGCGGCGCGGCCGATGAAGGTGCTCGAGCACGAAGAGCACTGGGGCGGGTTCATCCTGGTGCTCGAGTGGTTCGTGCGCCACCCTCGCTCGGGCCTCTATCGTCGGCAACTGGAGATCGAAGGGGTCGACACCAAGTTCATCGAGACGCATCGGCAGGTGCTCGGTGACTTGCTCGAGCTCGTCCTCCCCGCTGAGGCCATCGCGCTGAGCCCTTCGTTCGATCGGCGCTTCGGCCTGAGAGAAAAGCCCGCCCTGGTGCGATTCCGAATTCTCGACGAAGCACAGCACCTTCACGGGCTGTCGGATCTCTCGGTGCCGGCGACGGAACTGGCGAAGCTCGAACTCGGGATCGAAGACGTCATCGTCACCGAGAACGAGGTGAACGGCCTCGCGCTCTTGCCACGGCCGCGGACCCTGGTGGTCTTCGGTCAGGGGTACGCGCTGGAGAAGCTGGGGGAGATTCCGTGGCTGGCTTCACGGGGACTCTTCTACTGGGGCGACATCGACACCCACGGCTTTGCCATGCTCGATAGGTTCCGCGGCCACTTCCCCCGGGCCCAGTCCCTGCTGATGGACAGGTCGACGTTCCTCGCCCACCGGCCGATGTGGGTGACCGAGAAGACCCCGAGCACCGAGTCTCTCACCCGCCTGACCGAGCCAGAAAACGCGCTCCACCGGGAACTGCTCAGAGGAACCTGGGGCGAGCGCCTCCGTCTCGAGCAGGAGCGCATCGGCTTTGGCTGGGTGCGCGAGGCCCTGGAAAAGCTCCGCGAACCGTGAACGCAGCGGCCTGTTCCTCATCGCCTGGTTGTTAGCGTCCCCGCCAACTCAAGTGTCCGAGCCCAGCGCGGACATCGTCGGCTGGTCGGCGGACGACACGCGCGACGGTCTCGAGGTCGGCCCCGTGCTTGTGAAGCGCCGTCGCAATGATCGTCTCTTCGCGGGTCCACCCAGCGCCCCGGCGACCGATGGACTCGTGGAGCCGAGGATTCGAGAGAGAGAGTCGCTTGATCATTGGCATGAGGGCCAGCTGCGTCTCCGTGGGTAGGGCCCTGAGGAAGTCCGCGCTGTCGGTCGCGCTGGGTATTGCCTCTCGACGCTGCACTGCGGTCTCGAACACTTCGCGAGCGTTGGCGTCGGCAGCGGTCACGAGTTGCCGCTCGAACTCTCGGCACGACTGCTCTGCCGCCTCGACCACGTTCTGCTTCCCCTGCTTCATGGCGGTGTGGAGCGCAATGTGAAGATCCTCGCTCACGCAGAGAAGCAGGTTGCCCCCATCGTTATGGGCCGGGTTGCAGTCGCGATGGTGCACCCGGACGGATGGCGGGAGTCGCAGACCGAGCTTCAGTTCCATGATCAGTCGATGCTCGAAGATCCACCCTTCGACCGCGTGCGGGTGAAATGGCATGTACACCTGCCGGTAGTTGTCTTCGGTGATCCGCGTCTCGTAGACCTTCGCGCTCATGTGATGGTCCTCACTGCCGACAGCCCCTCACCGCGAACGCCCGTGACGCACCTCTGCAGGCTTCGACACCCGAGTGACCGGAGGAACATCCGCGGCGAGATGGAGATCCGCCCACCCTGGCTACATCTTCTCTGCGGCCTCCGCGATCGTCAGGCCGCACCGCCCTACATCTCGGCGCGAGAACTTCGGGGGAGGGGAACGACCGTTGCACTTCTTTTTGCCAGGAGATGCCCGGTAAAGCACATTGTTGCGCGTAGCGTGCTTTACCGAGCACAATTTTCCAAAAAGAGCTGAAGCGACAGAGAGGGTGTCCGGCGTTGTCAGCCCCTTTCGAGAGGGCTCAACTTTCTTCTTCGCGAGAGGGGCTGAACCGATGGCCCAACGCGAAGAGGCCGGGGAGCGCTTGCCCCCGGCTTCTCGCGAGCTGCACTGCGATTCAGAGCCGAGTGACGACGAGCGCTCCCGCGGCGTTGATCGAGGCGACCCAGATCTGGCCGGTGCTGTCGACGGTGACTGCCGGCTCCTTCGCACCGGAGATCTTACCGACCTGGCTCAGGACCGGCAGCGCGACGCAACCCGTGACCGGCGTCGAGTAGACATAGACATCACCGCCGTATTCCCCGGCGACGACGAAGGTGCTCGGCGTCATCGCGCTGGCGAGGGGGGTTCCAGTCGTCCGGCCCATCGGCAAGGTGACCTGGCTCGTCAGCCAGTTGGGCGTCGTGGCGAACGGCCCGCTGCTGCACGCCAGGCTCAGCGTCGAATCCGTCGTCCAGGCGACGTACGACGCGCTGGCCGCCACCGGGTTCCCGAACCGGTCCAGCGTCTTGAAGGCCGGCTGGGCGGTCGCGGCGCGAATGAAGTTCCCCGAGGCGAC
>JBBRUE010000807.1:0-3710 GCA_038248085.1 Myxococcales bacterium
GCGGCTGTGCATCTCGGCCCCGCCCAGCGTTGGGTGCCGTCGCCCCACCCGCCCCGCGGAGATCGACCGAGTAACAATCGAAGCCCGCCTCCGAGAGGTACTTCGCGAGGTTCTGTTGCCCGCGGAAGTCGAGGAAGGCGTGGTTGTTGGCCAGGCCGTGACAGAGCACGACGGGCACCTCGAAGCGCCGCCGGGCCGCGGGGCGAAACCACGCCACCACCGTCCACCCGTCGGCCGTGGGCACGTCGATCCGCTCCGGGCGATCGTCGAGGGTGTACCACCACGAGACGAAGGCCGCGTCGAGGGCCACGATCAAGGCAAGCACCAACGGAATGATCAGCCATGCGCCGCTCATGGTGCAGGCTGGTATGGTGCCGCGCCCATGAAGCTGCGTGACCTGATGTTCGTGCTGCCCAACCTCTTCACGGTCTCATCCATCTTCTGCGGGTTCTACGCGATGACGCTGTGCGCGGGCGACGCTTCTCCCACGCACTTGTACCAGGCCGCCCTCGCCATCTTCTTCGGCATCTTCTTCGACGGCTTCGACGGCCGGGTCGCCCGCCTGACGAAGACCCAGAGCCTCTTCGGCCAGGAGCTCGACTCGCTGGCCGACGTGATCTCGTTCGGCGCCGCCCCCGCGCTGCTGGTGTGGAAGTGGGCGCTCTCGGGCTTCGGCATCTTCGGCGTCTTCGCGGCGTTCCTCTTCGCGGCCTGCGGCGCGCTCCGCCTGGCGCGGTTCAACGTGCTGGCCATTCGTTCGCCCCACGGCGGCGCCTCGAACTTCTTCGTGGGCATGCCCATTCCCTTCGCCGCGGCCGGGGTGATCTCGATGGTGATCGCCTTCCAGAACGCGCGCGGCGGCACGCTCCCCGACGAGGCGCGCTGGCCGGTGCTGGGCGTGGTGATCTTCCTCGCGCTGCTGATGGTGTCGACGGTGCGCTACCGCACCTTCAAGGACGCCAAGCCCACCCCGAAGACCGCGGCGATCCTCCTCTCGGTGATCGTCGCCGGTGTGGTGGTCGGGGTGATCTCGCACCCCGCGTGGGTGCTGGTGACGTACTTCGGTCTCTACCTCCTCTCCGGCCTGCTCGAATCGGCGTTCATGCTGCGCAAGTACCTCCTGCAGAAGCACGCCGCGGCCTCCTCGATCGCCGACGTCCTCGACGAGGACGAAGACGAGAGCGACGCGGGGGACGACGACCAGGAAGTCCTCTGACGTGCGCATCGAGACGATCTGTACCGGCGACGAGCTCCTCACCGGGCTGACCAGCGACACCAACAGCCGCTTCTTCCAGGCGGCGTTGCTCGATCACACCGGGTTGACGGTGCGGCGCAGCGTGGTGGTCGGGGACGATCGCGACGACATCATCGAAGCCCTCGACGCCGCGGCCGCGCGCTGTGACGTGGTGCTCGTCTCGGGCGGGCTCGGGCCAACCAGCGACGACCTGACCGCCGAGTGCGCCGCGAAGGCCGCGGGGGTGGCGCTGGTGCAGAACCCCGAAGCGCTCCGGCACCTGGAAGCCCGCTTCCAGGCGCGCGGCATCACCCTGTCCGACAACAACCGGCGCCAGGCCCTCGTGCCCGCCGGGGCGGAGGTGGTGCTCAACGCCGACGGCACCGCGCCGATGATCATTCAGCAGCGCGGGCGCTGCACGCTGTTCTACGTGCCCGGCGTGCCCCGCGAATACCGCCACCTCGTCGGCGCCTTCGTCGTGCCGCGCATCGCGCAGCTCAAGGGCGGGGGCGAGGTGCGCAAGCTCGCGCTGCTCAAGACCGTCGGGCTCCCCGAGTCGCACCTCGACGAGCGCGTGCGCCCGCTCGCCGTGAAGTACCCCGGCGTGGTGTTCGGCTTCCGCACCCACCCACCGGAGAACCACCTCAAGCTGCTGGCGATCGGCGCCGACGAAGCGACGGCCTCGACGCTGCTCGAGCAGGTGGTCGGCGAAGCGCGCGGAGTGCTCGGCGCCACGTGCTTCGGGCGCGACACCCAGACGATGGCCAGCGTGGTGCTCGACGCGCTCAAGCAGCGCCGCCAGTTCCTCGCCCTCGCCGAGAGCTGCACCGGCGGGCTCATCGCAGAGCTGCTCACCACAGAGGCCGGCGCGAGCGACGCCTTCTACGGGGGCGCCTGCACCTACGTCGAGGCCGCGAAGACGAAGTGGGCCGGCGTGCCCGAGGGCCTGCTCGCACAGTACGGCGCCGTCTCGTCGCAGACCGCAGAGGCGATGGCGAAGGGCGTGCGCGACGGCACCGGGGTCACCTGGGCGTTGAGCACCACTGGCTATGCCGGCCCCACCGGCGGCGACACGGAGAACCCGGTCGGCACCGTCTACCTCGGCCTCGCCGGCCCCACCGGCGTGAAGGTCGAGAAACACCGCTTCCACGGAGATCGCGAGCGGGTGCGGAGCTTCGCTTCGTACGCCGCGCTCGACCTGCTCCGCCGCAGCCTCGAAGGGAGTCCCTCATGAGTCAGCAGCTCTCAGCGCCCGCCAACGTCCCCGGCCCGCAGGCCGCCAGCAGCACCGCCCTGCGCCTGTGGCTCTCGGCCTACCGCGTGGAGGTCACCCTCTTCGCGATCACCTTCTTCGTGCTCGCGGCCTTCAGCGCGCAACGCTTCTGGCGCCAGAGCGCGGCCCCGCACTTCGTCTACCAGTCGAAGGCGTTGCTCGAGGGGCGGTCCGACATCGACCCCGAGGTGCTCCCCAACTTCGAAGACTGGGCGTGCGTGCGCGAGGTGGGCGGCCAGAAGGTGCGCTGCGTGGGCCAGCCGCTGCCCGGCGACCACTGGTACTCGTCGTTCCCGTGGTTCCCCGCGGTGGTGATGCTGCCCTTCGTGGCGCTGCACGGGTACCAGTTCAACGACACCAGCTTCGGCGTCTTCGTCGGCGCGCTCGCGGTGGCGCTGTTCTTCGCGTTGCTGCGCGTGCTCAAGGACGTCGAGGGCACGAAGACCACGGTGATGGACGACGCGATCACCTCGTTGCTCCTCGGCTTCGGGACCGTCTTCTTCTATTCGGCGATCCGCGGCGAGGTGTGGTTCTCGGCGGAGGTGATGGGCGTGGCGCTCACGGCGCTCTACCTGCGCAACGCGGTCGGCGCGCGGCGGCCGGTGCTGGCGGGGGTGTTCTGGTCGATGGCGGTGGTGACGCGCACGCCGCTGTTCTTCACCGGCCTCTTCTTCCTGATCGAGGTGCTGGCCCCGGAGAAGGGCGACCGGCTCGCGCAGGTGAAGACGTTCTTCAAGACGCCGCAGCCGAAGCTGAAGGTGCTGGGCCGCTTCGTGGCAGGAGCCGCCCCGCTGGGCGTGCTCGCGGCCGCGTGGAACTTCACCCGCTTCGGCAGCGTCACCGAGTTCGGTCACCGCTTCTTCTTCAACAACCGGGTGAACCACGACATCGACACCTTCGGGCTGTTCAGCGTGCACTACCTCGGGCGCAACCTCGACGCGGCCTTCCTCAAGCTGCCGCTCATCGGACAGAACCCGGTGCTGCTCGGCTACGACGCCTGGGGGCTCTCGCTCTTCATCACCCTGCCCCTGCTCGCGCTGTGCTTCGTGCCGGCGGCGCAGCAGAAGCGGGCGCTCCAGCTCGCGGGCGTGATGGTGGGGGTGCTGGTGGCCTCGGTGTTGTTCCCTCCGCTCCCGCCGCCGCCCGGAGAGCCGCCGATCGGCTGGCGCCCCGTCGCGTTGTGGCTGCTGTTCGCCCTCGCCC
>JBBRUE010000808.1:0-3702 GCA_038248085.1 Myxococcales bacterium
CTTGCCGTAGCCGACGTCGCCGCACACCAGCCGGTCCATCGGCTCGGGCTTCTGCATGTCGGCGATCACGTCGTCGATCGCCTTCTGCTGGTCGACCGTCTCCTCGAACTCGAAGTCGGCCTCGAACTGGCGGAAGTAGCGATCGGGCGCGTGGAAGGGGTGGCCGGGGTGTGCCTTGCGCTCGGCGTAGAGTTGGAGCAGCTCGGCGGCCATCTTGAGCAGCTGCTCTTTGACGTAGGCCTTGCGCTTCTCGAAGGTGTTGCTGCCCAGCTTGTCGAGGGCGATCTTCGCCGGGTCGCCGCCGGTGAACTTCGAGATGAGCCGCATGCGGCTCACCGGCAGGTAGACCTTGTCCTTCCCCTGGAACTCGAGGACCAGGAAGTCCGCCGAGATCTGGTTGACCTGCATCGTCAACAGCCCGCCGTAGCGGCACACCCCGAAGTCGGCGTGCACGCAGAGGTCGCCTTCCTTGAGATCCTTGAAGCTGGCGGCGAAGCCCTCGGCGGCCGACTTGCGGCGGCGCGACTTGCGGCGGGCGCGCTGGCCGAAGAGATCTTCGTCCGACAGCACCACCAGGTGGGCCGCGGCGTCGACGAAGCCCTGGCTCACCTCGCCCACGAAGAGGTGCACCGGCGCGTGGTCCTTCACGTCGCCGTCGAAGGCGCCAGGGTGGATCACCGTCTTGACCTTGCGATCGACGAGCAGCCGCTTGAGCCGATCGGCCTGGCCCATCGTGCCGCACGCCACCAGCACCGCGTGCCCCTCGTCGCGCCACACCGAGAGCTTGTCGAGCAGCGGGGTGAGCGCGCCCTCTTCGCCGTGATGCGAGCGGATCGCCTCCCTCAGCTCGTGGGTCGCGCCGAAGGTGAAGGCCAGCGGGGGCGCGCCGACGTCGAGTGACAGCCCGCCGCCCGATGCGACCCGCCAGCGCGGCAGCTCGGCCGCCAGCGCCTCCTCCGAGAGGAAGTGCTGCAGCGGAGGCAGGGTGAGCTCCGCGCGGCGCACCGAGTCGGCGTAGCTGCGCTCGATGTCGGTGAAGAGCTCCTCGGTGGCGCGCACCTGGGCGTTGGGCTCGTCGAGCCAGAAGATCGGCGCCGGGTGCCACGCGTGCAGGTAGTCGAAGACGGTGCTCAGGCCCCCCTTGAAGAACCCGGGGAGCAACCCCTCGAGCCCGCCCGCGGCGATGCCCTCGCGGATCTGCTCGAGCCGCTCGCGCACCTTGGAGGTCGGCACGTGCTGTTGCTCCGCGGCCTCGCGCACCGCGCCCTCGGCCTGCTTGCGCGTGGTGTCCGAGAAGAAGAGCTCGCGCGCGGGGAGCAACGTCAGCTCCTGGATCGCCTCGATGGTGCGCTGGGTGTCGGGGTCGAAGCTGCGCATCGACTCCACGGTGTCGCCGAAGAACTCGAGGCGCACCGGCTCGTCGTGCAGCGCGGGGAACACGTCGAGGATGTCGCCGCGCAGCGAGAAGGTGCCAGCGTCTTCGACCAGCGGGGCGTTGCGGTAGCCCATCGACGCCAGCAGCCGCGCGAGCTCGTCGCGCCCGGTGTCCGCGCCCACCTTCACCTGCGCCGTCAGCCCGCGCATCACCTCCACCGGCAGTACCCGGCGCACCAGGGCCCGCACCGAGAGCACCAGCGCGGCGAAGCGCGTGCCCTTCGCGAGGTGGAACAGCGCCCCCAGCCGCTCGGACACGATGGCCTGGTCGGGGACCAGCTCGTCCCACGGCAACACTTCGTCGGCGGGGAGCCGCAGCACGGTGGGCGCGAGTCGCGTGCCCTCGCCGCCGAGGAAGAAGGCGAGATCGCCCGCCAGCGCGTCGGCGGTGTCTTCGTCGGGCGTCACGCAGACCAGCGGCGCGTCGAGCCGCCGCGCGACCCGCGAGAGCACCCACGCCCGGGCCGAGCCCGAGAGGCCGACGGTGCGCACCCGGCGGCCCGGTCTCAGATCGGCCAGGAGCGCAGCGAATCCATCAGACGACATTCGACAGGCAAGTAAGGCGGCCAGCCCGGGGGGTCAACGCGATTGCGCGCGCTGGAGCAGCCCTTCCAGGGTGGTCGCGGTGAAGGGCTTCTCGAGCAACGTGGGGTTGACCTCGGCGAGGAAGCGCTCGGCGCGCTCGGTGAAAGTGCCGCCGGTCATCACCACGAAGATCTCCCGCTGCGCCGGGGTGAGCTGTTCCCAGACGTCGATGCCCGAGACCTCCGGCATCATCAGGTCGCACAGCACGAGGTCGTACTCGAGGCCGGCCGAGAGCAGCGCCAGCGCTTCCCGCCCGCTGTGGGCCAGGGTGAGCTCGTGGGCCTTGCCCAGCAGCCGCTCCAGCGAGCGGAGAATCGAGGGCTCATCGTCGACCAGCAGCACCCGCGCCCGCTTCCGCGAGGGCACCGGGGTGGTGCTGGTGCCGGGGTAGCCGCTGCTGGCGACGGGGAGCCGCACCTCGAAGGTGGTGCCCGAGCCCGGCGCGCTGGTGACGGAGATCGCCCCCCCGGCCTCCTTGACGATGCCCTGGCTGACGAACAGGCCCAGGCCGGTGCCTTCGCCGATCTGCTTGGTCGAGAAGAAGGGGTCGAAGATGCGCGGCAGCACCTCGGCGGAGATGCCCGTGCCGGTGTCGCTGACCGTCACGATGACCTGGCCGTTCTCTTCCCGGGTGACGACGGTGACGAGGTTCTCGGCGGCGTGCCCGTCGGGCATCGCGTGGGCTGCGTTGACCAGCAGGTTCAGGAAGACTTGGCCCAGCCGCGCCTCGTTGGCGAAGACCGGGCCCACCGGCCGGAGGTCGCTGACGATGCGCGCGCGGTGGCGCAGCTCGTTCTTCGCCATGTTGAGCGCCGCCTGCACGATGCGGGCGACGTCGCAGTGACCGCGCTGGTGCTCGTCGACGCGCGCGAAGGGCTTGAGGCTGAGCACGATCTGCCTCACCCGCTCGGCGCCCTCGAGGGCCTCGCGCACCGCGTCGCGCAGATCGACCATGTCGGTGCCGGGCACGTCGGGCATGCGCGACAGCTCGCTCTTCACGGCGTTGAGGTTGGCGAGCACGAAGGCCAGCGGGTTGTTGATCTCGTGCGCCACGCCGGCGGCCATGGTGCCCAGGCTGGTGAGCCGCTCCGCCAGCCGCAGCTGCGCCTGGAGCAGGCTCTGCTGGGTGACGTCCTGGATGACGGTGAGCTCGCGGGTGACCCGGCCGGTCGCGTCGCGGGTCAGGCGCGCCCAGGTGCGCACTTCGCGGATCTCTCCGCGCTCGGTCTTGAGCCGCAGGGCATGGGGGGCCATCGCCCCGAGGATCGCCGTCTGCTCGCGGTAGTCGCGGTAGCGCGGCAGGTCTTCGGGGACGACGAAGTGCTCGAGGTTCAACGCGGCGGGGGCGTCCGCCGGCACCTGGAGCAGCTCCCGCAGGCGAGGAGTGGCGATGGTCGTGCCGGTGACTGGGTCGCGCTCGAGCACCGCGAGCTCCGCCAACTCGAAGGCCTCGGTGAGCAGCTGGCGGGAGCGGGTGATCTCCTCGAACTCGGCGGTGCGCTCGGTGACGTCGTGGCCGCGCGAGAAGAACGCGGCGCCCTGCTCCGGATCGACCGCGCGGGCCACGCGCCACGCGATGTGCCGGTAGGTCCCGTCCTGGGCCCGTATGCGGTTGGTGAACTCGTTCGCCCCGGTGGAGGCGTCCAGCAGCGCGACCGTCGAGGCCCGGTCCTCGGGGTGCAC
>JBBRUE010000809.1:0-3693 GCA_038248085.1 Myxococcales bacterium
ACTCGTCGCTGACCGCCGACAAGCGCGTCAGCTCGGCGTGCAAGGCGGCTTCTTCAGACTGCAGCTCCACTTCGGCCCGGCTCAGTTCGACATCCACTTGGCTGAACTCCTTTGCGCGTCGGGCACCTGGCTGCACCCCGCGTACCGTTCACTACGGCCCCGAAATCCCGGGAGATCAAGAATTCCCGAAGGGGTACAACTGGTTACACGAGGGTCAGGGGGAACCCCTGATCACGTCCCCTTGCGACGAACGACTGCCTTCAATGGACCCGCCCGCCCCGGAGCGGTCACCAGTTCGTGCCCCGTCACCTCGACGAAGGCGTGGAGATCGCCCCACGCAGCCGGGTCGTCAGCCCACAGTTCCACCAACGGGTGGGCCCGCAAGCCCTTCGCCAACTCGATGATCGGCGCAGGGCACGCCTTGCCCCGCGCATCGACCAGGTGGGCTGAAACCAGGAGCCGTTCGATCTCATTCATGTCGTGCATTGCGCGACATTCCGCGCCTTTGCTAAGAGCCCGCCCGGTCTACATCTTCCAAGGGAGCAAAAACACTCATGAAACCTTCAGTCATCATCGCCCTCATCGTTGGCGGTGTCGTCGGCTTCGCCGTCGGCTTCATGTTCCAGCGCCCCACCGACGGCAGCGCCCCGTCGATCGCCGCAGCCCCTTCGCCGGGCGGTGCACCGGCCGCGCGCGCACCGGGTGCGCCTCCGTCCGACACCAGCGTCTACAAGGTTCCCCTCGAAGAGTCGGCCGTCAAGGGCCCGAACACCGCGCTGGTCACGGTCGTCGAGTTCTCGGACTACCAGTGCCCGTTCTGCTCGCGCGCCCACAACACCATCCTCGAGCTCGAGAAGCAGTACGAAGGGAAGATCCGCGTGGTGATGAAGCAGCACCCGCTCGACTTCCACCCGCGCGCCAAGCCGGCGGCGCTCGCCGCGCTCGCCGCGGGTGAGCAGGGCAAGTACTGGGAGATGCACAACAAGATCTTCGCCAACCAGCAGAACCTGGAAGACGGGACCTTCGAGGGCTACGCCAAGGAGCTCGGCCTCAACGTCGAGAAGTGGAAGGCCGACCAGCAGCTGCCGAAGTTCCAGGCGCAGATCGCCAAGGAGACCCAGCTCGCGATGCAGATCGGCGCGACGGGCACCCCGGCGTTCTTCATCAACGGCAAGAAGGTCTCGGGCGCGCAGCCCATCGAGAACTTCAAGAAGGTCATCGACGAAGAACTGGCCCGCGCCAACGAGCTCGTGAAGAACGGCACCCCGGCCGACCAGGTGTACGCGAAGGCCATCGAGAACGGCGTCACCGCGCCGGCCCCGGCCCCCTCGCAGCCCAACGCGCCTTCTGCTCCGGCGCCCGCGGCGATCCGCAAGATCGACTACCCGGCCGACTCGCCTGCCAAGGGCGGCAAGAACGGCGCGAAGGTCACCATCGTCGAGTGGTCTGACTTCCAGTGCCCGTTCTGCTCCCGCGTCGTGCCCACCCTCAAGCAGATCGAAGACGCCTACGGCGACAACGTGAAGGTCGTCTTCCGCAACCAGCCGCTGCCCTTCCACAACAACGCCAAGGGCGCCGCCGAGGCGTCGATGGCCGCCAACGAGCAGGGCAAGTTCTGGCAGATGCACGACAAGATGTTCGCCAACGCCACCGCCCTCGATCGCGCCTCGCTCGAGCGCTACGCGTCGGAGATCGACCTCGACGTCGGCAAGTTCAAGTCGGCGCTCGACTCAGGCAAGTTCACCAAGCGCGTCGAGGAAGACTCGGCGGCCGGCATGGCGGTGGGCGCGAACGGCACCCCGACCTTCTTCATCAACGGTCGCGAGTTCGTCGGCGCCCAGCCCTTCGAGGCGTTCAAGAACATCATCGACGAGGAGATCAAGAAGGCTGACGCGATGATCGCCAGGGGCATCAAGCCGGCCGACCTGTACGCCGAGTTCCAGAAGGAAGCCGGCAAGGCGCCGCCCCCGGCCGCCGCGGGGGCCCCCGAGCCCACCAAGGTCGTCACCGATCTCAACATCACCGGCGCCCCGGTGAAGGGCCCGAAGAACGCCCCGGTCACCATCGTGTGCTTCTCGGACTTCCAGTGCCCGTTCTGCTCGCGCGTGGTGCCGACGCTCCACGACCTCGAGAAGCAGTACGAGGGCAAGATCAAGATCGTCTTCAAGAACCAGCCGCTGCCCTTCCACAACAACGCCAAGGGCGCTGCCTCGGCCGGCATGGCGGCCAACGAGCAGGGCAAGTTCTGGGAGATGCACGACAAGATGTTCGCCAACCAGCAGGCCCTCGAGCGCCCTAACCTCGAGCGCTACGCGCAGGAGATCGGCCTCGACGTCGGCAAGTTCAAGGCGGCGCTCGATTCGAACAAGTTCGACGCGTACATCGCGGCTGACTCGGCCGAGGGCATGCGGGTGGGCGCCAATGGGACGCCGACCTTCTTCATCAACGGCCGCCAGGTCGTCGGTGCGCAGCCGATCGACGCCTTCAAGGCCATCATCGACGACGAGCTGAAGAAGAAGAAGTAACCGCTCGACCGATCACGAAGAAAAACGGCCGTCGCTCTCATCGAGCGACGGCCGTTCTTGTTTTCAACCCGGTTCGAGACCTCGACCCCGGTGCGGCGAAAGAGTCCGTCGACCAACCACCGACCCGCCGACCCGAGGGACCAGGCCACCCTTCTGCTGCACCCATTCCCCCCGCACCCCGTGAACCCGGTGCCCTTCCCCACCACCCGACATGAGACCCGACCCGATCGTGAACGCTCGATCGGTGAATCCGAGGCGACGTCTCACCCTCCCCCCGTCGACGACCACGAGAGCGACAGCCATCCCCCCGGACAACCGCCCTGCTCTGCGATGCATCGACGTCGTCCCAACGCCCTCCGCCCCTCTCTGCAACCGAAGTGCCTGATCCGACGTGGGTGTCCCCTGAGCGCGGGCCTCCGAGCGGAGTCCACTCTGATGGACTGAGCCGACCTGGTCGTGTCCACTCGGGTTGACACGACGAGGTGCGGTGACGCGCTCGTCGACCCGGGTACAGTTCGCCCATGGCGGAGGCGGGACGGCAGAACCTCGAGCGGGCGCTCTTGTTGGCGATGACCCAGTGGCCGTCGGAAGTCTCGATGGCGCCGTGGTTGGAAGGGCTGGTCGGCCAGCTGGCGGAGATCGTGAGGGCGGAGCGCGGCTTCGTCGAGCTCTACCGGAGTGACGGCGGGACGCTGACGGTGTCGTTTCGCTGCACCAGCGAGCAGGAAGAGGAGATCCGCGGGGTCACCTCGCGGGGCATCGTCGCCGAGACCATCGCGTCGGGGAAGTCGCTCCACACGCCGTATGCGCTGCTCGATGCGCGGTTCCAGAAGCAGCCCTCGGTGCAGAGCCAGCGCCTCGAAGCGGTGTTGTGCGTGCCCTTCCCGGGCGTGCAGACCGGCGTGCTCTACCTCGAGGGCCAGCGGGGCAAGGGCCCCTTCCGCGAAGAAGACATCTCGTTGGCCGAGCACGTGGCGCAGTTCCTCGGGCCCGTGCTGGCGTCGCGGGCGCCGCTCGACGGGGCGCAGTCGGGCGACATGACGCGGCCCTTCCGCCAGAAGCTGCGGCTCGAGGGCCTGGCTGGCCGCAGCACCGCGCTCGCCCGCGTCTTCGAGCAGTTGGCCCTCGTCGCGCCCCTCGACCTCACCGTGTTGCTGACCGGCGACTC
>JBBRUE010000810.1:0-3691 GCA_038248085.1 Myxococcales bacterium
CCGCGCGGCGATCGCGGGTGGCGCCTCGGCGGTCCCTGCGTTGATCCCTGGCCTGGGCTCGCTGGCGGCGGGCGTCGCGGGCACGTTCGCGGAGCTGGCCTACTTGCTGAAGACCGAGGTCGAGCTGTGCCTGTCGATCGCGCACGTCTACGGCTTCGACATCGACGATCCGAAGGAGCGGCAGCTCGCCTTCCTGCTCGCGGCGGTCAGCACCTACGAGGCCGGGGGGAAGAACTTCTTCGTCGACGTGGTGAAGGCCGAGGGCGTGGCGATCTGGAACTACGGGTCGCGGGTGGTCGCGCGCATGTTGCTCAAGGCGATGACCGCGCTGGCCCTGTCGTACCTCTGGCGCGGGCTGGTGCGCATGGTGCCGGTGTTGGGCATCGTCATCGGCAGCGGCATGAACAAGGTGATGACGCAGCGGGTGGGCGAGCGGGCTGCGCGCGACCTGCGCACGCGCCGCGAGCTGATGCGCCAGGAGCCGACGGTCGCGAAGGCCGCCGCGCTCAAGAAGCCGGCCCCCAAAGCGAAGCGCAAGTCGAAACCGAAACTCGCGATCGCCAAATAGGGAAGGGGTGAGGGGCCGAAGTCGCCTCCGTTGACCGGCGTGCCCTCCACGCCGAACATGGCCAGATGCGTCTGCTCATCCCCACCGCCGTCCTGCTGCTCGCGGCCTGCGCACCCACCCAGCGCGACGATCAGCTCGAGCTCACCTACTACTACTTGAGATTCTGACGCGTCTGCGACGCGACGCGGGCCGCCGTGAGCGGTCTCGAGACTGAGCTTCACGGGCAGGTGCGAGTCCGCACGGTGCCGCACCTCGACCCCGAGGCGAAGGCGGCCGTCGCCCGCTTCGACTGGGCGAGCCACGGCCTCGTCATCACGCGCGGCGCGCGGCTGGTCTACAGGGCGGGAGATCACCGGGCGAACGGCTACGACGCGCACGTGGCGCTCCGGATCGAATTGGGGCTTCCTCTCGACTGCCGATGAGCACCGCGGAGCACGAACTCGAGCAGGCAGTTCACGCCAACTCACCCATCACGTCGCTGATCGCCGTGTGCCGCGCGTGGCAGCTCGTGCCGTCGACGCGCCTGGCCCAGCTCGCGCGGGGGCTCGCGGCGCAACTCCCGGCCGACTCCGTTCCGGGGGCGAACCAGGACGAGCGGGAAGCCGCGTGGCACGAGCTCGCGGTGAGCGCTTCTTTGGTCGAGCTGCAGTCGTTGCTCGCGACGCCCTGGAGCAAGAAGCCCAAAGACGCCGCCCGGCGACTCGAGCAGTTCCGCCGACTGGGCCCTGATCCGCGCATCGTCGGGGCGCTCCTGGAACTCGACACCGGGGGCCGCTACGCGAGCGCGGCGGGAAATCGCTTCTGGCAAGACGCGTACGATCTGCTCCTGGGCTGGGGTTCGGTCGAAGCCGCGGCGCGCATCCCGAAGGCAGGACCCACGTCGGACTACGCGTCGCCCTGGAGCGCGGCCCGGTTCTCGTCGATCTTCGAACCCCTCGCGATCCGCTGGGCCGGGCGGTGGCCGCGCGAGCCCGAACTCGCGCCCTGGGTTCTCCGGCACGTCGAAGCGCTCGAGGCCCGGCTCGAACCCCACGAGGCGCTGATGACGGGTCTCGTCGGCGCGGTGTCCGACGCCCCGGAGGCCGACACCCCGAAGCTGGTGTTCGCCGATGCCCTGACGGAGCGGGGTGATCCGCGTGGCGAGTTCATCGCGTTGCAGTTCGCCCACGCGGCCGGCGAGCTCACGCTGGGCAAACGCGAGCGCATGCAGCGGCTCCTGTCGGCCTCGGGCGTCAGCTGGTTCGACGGGCTGGAAGGGCAGGTCGCGCCGCTCGCGGTGTTCCACAAAGGGTTCCTCAACGAGGTCCGCCTCGAGACGCGAGCCCCCACCGCAATCACCCCCGCGTGGCGCACCATCGAGGTGATCGACACCGCGGCGATCGCGACGTCGCTGTCCGGGTTCCTGGGCGCTCCGAACCTGAAGCGGGTGCACTCGCTGCGATCGGTGCGCGGGGCGACGCTCGAAGAACTCGCGCGCTCGGGAGGTGAACGCACCTTTCAACTCGTGGAAGTCGAGCACCTCGGCGCGCGCACCATCGCAGCGCCGGCGTGGCGGGTGGACCGGCTGCGCCTGCGAGGTCACGTCGACCAGGCGCTGTGGTGGTTGCTCGGCGCCCCCTTCGCCACGTGCGCCTCGACCGTCGAGTTCGCGCTCACCCAGGGCTTCGACCGCGTGGGAGCAACCCTCCGTGCTCTCGAGGATCAGGCTCCCGCAGTGATCGCGGTGGAGTTCGCGGCGAACCCGCCCGCGTGGCCGATGCTGTGGCACGGCGACTGGAAGTTGCGCCTGACCCGCGACGCGAAGGGGACGTTCTCGACGCTCGCTCTCTCGCTCGGCGCTGAGGTGCTCGGCTCACTCGACGTCGCGCTCGCGAGCCTCGAACCGAAGCAACTCAAGTCGGCGCGGGTGTCGACCGTGCTCAAGCGCGGCCCCGTTTGGCGCGAGGCGACGCGTGCCCTGATCGACCGCAGCCTCGCTGCTCAATCGCGGCTCAAGAACGGGGAATTCGAGCTCGAGAAGCCGGTCCCCCTGCCTCCGAAGCCCATCGTCCACGAAGGCCGCTGAGCCCCTCCGAGAGTCAGAGCAGGCCGCGTTGCTTCACGTCGAGGTACGCGTTGACGCCCGCACGCGCGAACACACTCGGTGCGCCACGCACGACCCGCGCCCCGCCTTCCCTGAGCCTCGCCACGGTCGCCGCGCCTTCGCGCTCGAGCCGCACCGCCACCACGCGCTGGTACGCCTCCTCCGCAGTCGAGGGCACCGCCGTCGCGACGCGATGCACTTCGGCGTCCTGCAGCGAGACGATCATCGGCAGGTGCCGCGGCACGAGCCGGCGCGTCCGCAGCAACAGCGCATTCGCCGTGTCCTGGTCGAGCAGGTCGGTCAGCACGATCACCAGCGACCGCCGCGCACCGCGAGCGAACGCCTGGTCCATCGCCGCGCCGTAGTTGCTCTCTTCGAGCACGGCCTGCACCTGGTACAGCGCCTGGGCGATCGCCCTCAGTTGCTCCGCGCCCTTCCTCGGCGGGAGCCAGCGCTTCACGTCTTTCCCGAAGGCCATCACCCCGACGAGGTCGCCCTGGTCGAGCGCGACCTTCGCCAACCGCAGCGCCGCGTCGACCGCGTGATCGAGCTTCCGCCGCCCCTCGACCTCTCCCGCCATGTGCCGCCCACAGTCGAGCAGCAACAACACCTGCTGGTTCCGCTCCGGCTGGTGCTGGCGCACGAAGGGCTTGCCCCGACGCGCCGTCGCCTTCCAATCAATGGCGCGGCGGTCATCCCCGGGCCGGTATTCGCGCAGCGACTCGAACTCACGCCCTTCGCTGCGCACCCGCACCACGCGGCGGGCGGCCTGGTCCTCCGCGCGCGCCAGCGACAGCGCGTCCTGGGTGAGCACCGAGAGATCGGGGAACACCTTCGTCGAGCCCGGGAGGGGCACCGTCACCTGCCGCGAACAGAGGCCAAGCGGACCGTCGAGCCGCAGTGTCACCGGGCCGAACTGCAGATCGCCCCGCGTCGATGGCGTCAGCTTCCACTCGACGATCGTCGTGCCGTTCACCTCGAAGCGCTGTCGATGCCCTTCGATTCGGGGCCCGGGCGTCACCCAGTCGCGCAGCTCGCCG
>JBBRUE010000811.1:0-3681 GCA_038248085.1 Myxococcales bacterium
GTCCCAGTGAGCACCGCCTGCGTCGGCCCTGCGCCTGCGACGACCATGCCCTGTGCGCGAACGGCAGTGACAGAGCTCGGCCGCGAGACGTCGGTGTAGTGCGTCGTGCGAACGACCCAGAGTTGGCTCCCACCGTTTTCGAAGAAGCCCATCGCCGCGAGGGCCATGTCGGAGTCTCTGGTGAAGCCGCCGAAGCGCGTCTGGAACTCTTCGTGGAAACGAGCTTCGAGAAGCGCGGGATTCCGATCGCGACGACCGCGTGAGTGCGCGGGATCTTGTCGTCGAGTTCGCGAGCGCCGTGATGCCCGCGCTACCGCGATCGACTGCTTGATGGTGTCGGTCGTCCCGCCGGAGCGAGCGAAGCGAGCGTAGGCGCCCTGACATGCTGCGAAGAACTGGCGGGCGGGGCCGTAGGGAGCACGCTGATCGACGGCGAGTGAATGAGACGGGCGCACTGGAGAACGGCCAGAGCGCCCGGGCGGGTGGAGTGCCCTTCGTCTCGGTGACGATGATGAGCCACCTGCGCCCGTACGTCACGAAAAGCATCGCGCGCCGCACGGGTGGAACTCCTCCAACGCGACTGCGGCGACTGCCGCCATGGATTTTGGCTGCACCGGCGGTGTGACCGGGGCCAGCGGTACTGCTCGCTGGCCTGTCGTCAGCGAGCGAGGAGACGGCAGTGGCGCGAATACCGGCTGAGCCACGGTGCATCCTTCGACTTCAAGAGAGACGCAGCTGCTCGCCAGGGCGCCTGCCGCGCGCGGCGGCGGGGGAAAGTCACGCTACAGAGTTCAGCGCCAGAAGAGGCAGGCGTACCCAGCAGCCCACTCGCGCACCCCACGTCGGATTTCCCGGCGCTCACGGTGCGACGACTGGAGCTGGCCCTGTATGTCGCCGTCGCCGCTGTGGCTGTCGATAGAACCCCGTTTCGGCTTCACGCAACTCGCCCTCTGTGGCCCGGCAGCGGGCACGCAGCTGAGGGCGAGGCTCTCGCCGACACCGGCGATGCCCGGAGCGCTGGGCTTGCTGCTCGAGGGACTGGTGGCCTGGGAGGGACGGCCCCTGTTCGCTGTGCTGGATGCGGACGCCGAGGACGTGCAGCGGAGGCCAGAGACCTGGGCCCGGTTGACGGCTGAAGTCGGGCAGCGGCCGGACATCGCGGTCGAGTGGTGCAGTCCTCCTGCCGCTCGGCTCGCGAGGGACACCTTCTTCGACAAGCTGGGGGACTTCTCGTCGGCGCGACGGTTGCTGACCAACGCGGCGCTGGGGCCGCAGCGATGACGCCGGAAATTCGCGGCGAGATGCGCCGGCTGGTGCTGCTGGACCTCTGGAAGATTGAGACGGTGGCTCGGCGCTTTGGGGTCCACCACTCGACGGTGAAGCGCGTGCTGCGCGAGACGGAGTCAGGAGAGCTGCCGCCGATTCCGAAGAGCGTCATCGACGACTACAAGCCGCGCATCATCCAGCGCATCACGGACGCGCCGGAGCTCTCCGCGGTGAGGCTGCTCGAGGAGCTCCGCCAGCACGGGTACAAGCACGGCATCGCGGTGCTGCGCCGCTACGTGGCCCAGGTGCGGCAGCCGCGCGCGCGCAAGGTGTACGTGCGCGTCGAGATGGAGCCCGGCGAGCAGGCCCAGGTGGACTGGGGCCACTTCGGTCACCTGCGCATCGGCAACTCGCAGCGGCCGCTGTCTGCCTTCGCGATGGTGATGTCGTACTCGAGGGCGCTCTACGTCGACTTCTCGCTCGACCAGCGGCTCGAGACGTTTCTGCTGATGCACCGGCGAGCGCTGGAATTCTTCGGCGGCGTCCCGAAGAAGATTCTCTACGACAACCTCAAGTCGGTGGTGCTGCACCACGTCGGCAGCACCATCCAATTCAACCCGCGCTTCCTTCACTTCGCGGGCCACTACCTCTTCGAGCCCACCGCAGCGCCCGTGCGCTACCCAGAGGCGAAGGGGCGCGTCGAAACGGCCATCAAGTACCTCCGCCACTCCTTCTTCTACGGGCGGACCTTCTCCTCGCTCGAAGACGTACGGCAGCAGTGCGCCTCGTGGCTGGAGTCGACGGCGAACGCTCGGCTCCACGCAACCACGCACGCGCGGCCGGCCGAGCTGCTGCTCGTGGAACGCCCGCGCCTGCACGCGCTGCCCAAACACCCCTTCGACTCCGACGTCGTGTTGCCGCTGGTCGTCTCGAAGGAGGCTCGCGTCCGCCTCGACACGAACTCGTATTCAGTCCCCCATGAGTACGTCGGCAAGACGGTGCACCTGCGCGCTGATGACGTCACGGTGCGCATCGTCCACGAGCAGACGGAGATCGCTCGTCACGCGCGCAGCTGGCAACGCCACCAGGCCGTCGAGGATGCGGGCCACATCGAGAAGCTCCTCGAGCGTCGTAAGCCCGCGCAGGGCCCGAAGCGGAAGGACCGGCTGGCTGCCATGAGCCCCGCCTGCCGGCAGTACATGCAGGAGATCGCCCGCAGCCGGCTCAACCTCGACAACGAGGTGCGCAAGCTGATGCGCCTCATCGCCGAGTACGACGAGGCCGACGTCATCGCTGCGATGACCCAGGCGCTCGCGCTTCGCACGCTCGGCGCCAAGTACGTCCGCACCCTCGTCGACCAGGCCCGCTTCGCGCGTGGCCTCGGTCAACCGCCTGAGCCCGTGGTCACCGGCAATGCCGCCGCTGATGCCGTCGATGTCCAACCTCATTCCATGGAGTCCTATGACGCTCTCATCCCGTCCCCCAAGCCTTCCAAGTGACCTGTCCATCCTCTCGCTCGAGCAGGTGCTGCGCGCGCTGGGCCTCGACTTCGCCGCCAGCGAGCTCGACACCGCGAAGGCCAAGGCCATCACGCGCAACGACTCGCCCACCTCACTGCTCGACACCCTGATGCGCGAGCAGCTGCGGGTGCTGGCCGAGGCGCGCGCCACCGCTGCGCTGAAACGCAGCGGCATTTTCCCGTCCACCACCATCGATGGCTACGACTTCGACTACCCGAAGAACATCGACCGGGACATCGTCGCGAAGGCCGCCACGCTCGACTTCATCCGCGACAAGAACAACGTCGTCTTCATCGGACCCAGCGGCGTCGGTAAGACGCACCTCGCCAACGCCATCGGCCAGCTCGCCTGCTTGCGCGGCTATCGCGTCCGCTTCGCGACTGCGGCCGATCTCGTCAACGACCTGGTCGCCGGCCAGGCGCGGAACACCCTGCACAAGCGCCTGGCGACCTGGGCCGCGCCGGATCTGCTCCTGGTCGACGAGCTGGGCTACCTCACCTTCGACACACGCGGCGCCGACCTGCTCTACCAGGTCTTCAACAAGCGCTATCAGCGGTCCTCGACGATCGTGACCACCAACTTGCCCTTCAAGGACTGGGGCAAGCTCTTCACCAACAGCGCTGCGGCCTCGGCGATCGCTGATCGCCTCGTCCACAAGGGGCTGCTCGTGCGGATCACCGGCAAGTCACGCCGCTCGGATGTCGAGGTCGACGGACCTCAGACGGCGTAGAACCGCGCTCGCGAGATCGGTCGCGCCCCGGCGCTGAGCCTGGGCGCGCTTCGCTTTCGTGCTGAAACGATCGCGCTGCCCGCGATCGCAACGCCGCGCTTCTCGAAGATCGTCTCCACCATCGTCACCAGGTTGTCGACGCCCTGGCCCCAGAAGGCACTCCAC
>JBBRUE010000812.1:0-3679 GCA_038248085.1 Myxococcales bacterium
CGCCTCCCATGCCGCCGTCGGGGTTCATGGTCTGACCGCACGCCACGAGGGCCAGGCAACCGAGCATCACGATTCGAGACATGGGGCGCATCGTAACCAATTGCCCACCGCTTTCGACTGTGGAGGACACCCCACCCCTGTGGTGACGACAGTCCTCCACTTGCCACCCCGGGTCGCAGGGAGAACACTCCGCCTGCCATGACGCGGGAAGAAGAGTTCGACGCGCTGGAGCCCGACTCCACGACCGTTGCTGACGACGACGTCAGCCGCCGCGTGTTCGTGCACCACCTGACCTTCCTCGGCGGCGGAGCGGTGCTGCTGGCCGGCTGCAAGCAGCCCGAGAAGCCGGCCGCGCCGCCGCCCGCGAGGCCGGTGGCGCTCACCTCGTCGCACAAGACCTTCACCAACGGCGAGTGGGCGACGCTCACCGCGGCCGTCGATCGCATGATCCCGCGCGACGAAGACCCGGGCGCACTCGACGCCAACGTGCCTGAGTACATCGACCGCATGTTGCAGAGCGAGGCGATGCAGACGACGCGGCAGAACTTCGTGCCCGGCCTCGCCGCCGTCGAGCGCCGCGCGGATCGCCTGTTCAAGAAGCCCTTCGCGACCTGCACCACGGCCCAGCAGGACGAGGTGCTGACGATCTTCAAGAACAGCCCCGAGAAGAGCGGGGAGGCGCGGTGGTACGAGATGTTCGTCGTGCTGGTGCTCGAGGGCTTCCTCGGCGACCCCAGCTACGGCGGCAACCAGGGCGAGGTCGGCTGGAAGCTCGTCGGCTTCACGCTCGTGGGCCGCAACGTCAAGGGTGACCCGAAGCCGCCGTACGACGGCAGCCAGCGGCTTCACCAGTTGATCTGCGGTGGCGGAAAGGGCTGCTGATGTCGAAGGACTCGGTCGACGTGTGCATCATCGGTTCAGGCGCGGGCGGTGCGCCGCTGGCCCTCGAGCTCGGCAAGGCGGGCTTCAAGGTCGTGCTGCTCGAGAAGGGCGCCTGGTACCAACAGCAGGACTTCGTGCACGACGAGATCCTCAACTCGCGGCGCAACTTCTTCATGCCGCTCCCGTGGGACGAGCCCCACTTGTGGCGCACCGGGGCCGATCAGCCCTTCGCGCGCACCAACGAGGCGTGGACGGCCAACTGCGTCGGCGGCGGCACCGTGCACATGAGCGGGTTCTTCTACCGGCTCAAGCCCGTCGACTTCCGCCAGAAGACCGAGCTCGGTGCCCCGGCGGGCAGCAACGTCGTCGACTGGCCGATCACCTACAAGGACCTCGCGAAGTACTACGACAAGGCCGAGGCCGAGCTGGGCGTCAGCGGCAACGCGGTACCCCACCCCTTCCTCGAGCCCCGCACCGGCAACTACCCACTGCCGCCGCTGGTCGAGCACCCGGTCGCCGAGGAGATCGACAAGGCCGCCAAGACCCTCGGGTGGCACGCCATTCCCACCGCGCGCGGCATTCTCAGCCGGCCGTACCGCGGCCGCGATCCTTGCGTGTACTGCACGCTGTGCGGGAGCTACGGCTGCGAACACGGCGCCAAGGCCAGCACCGGCGCCTCGTTGATTCCCCCGGCCCTCGCCACCGGCAACGTCGAGCTGCGGCCAAAGTGCATGGCCATGGAGATCACCGTCGACGCGAAGGGCGAGGCGAAGAGCGTCATCTACCGCGACGCCGACGGGGTCACCCAGGAACAGCCCGCGCGCATCATCGTCTCGTCGTGCACCGCGGTGGAGAGCGCGCGCCTGCTGCTCAACTCGAAGTCGGCGCGCTTCCCCAACGGCCTCGCCAACGACAACGGGCTGGTGGGCAAGAACCTCATCTTCTCGAGCTTCGGCCAGTCGAAGGCCACCTTCTCGGTCAGCAAGCGGGGCGCCGAGCTCCCGTGGCTCAGCTCGCCGCTGCCCTTCGTCAACCGCAGCCTCCAGGACTTCTACGTGCTGCCCGACGATCGGTTCGGCTTCCGCAAGGGCGGCACCCTGGGCTTCATGTGGTCGCACCCCAACCCGATCTTCGCGGCGGTGGGCGTCGCGAGGAAGGGACCCAACGGCGTCTTCGGCAAGGCCCTCAAGGACAAGCTGCGCGAGTACCGCGACAGCCGCACCCTGGAGTTCGAGATCTACGGCGAATTCCTCTCGACCGACTCGACCTTCGTGGGCGTCGACCCCAACGTGAAGGACAAGTACGGGCTCCCCGTCGCGGCCATCACCATCAAGCGTCACCCGCTCGACCTGACCATGACGAAGTTCCTCGTCGAGCGTGGCGAAGAGGTGCTCCAGGCGATGAAGCCCGACCGCGTCGACCGCGTGGGCGTCGCCGGCGAGACCACCATTCTCCAGGGCGGCACCTGTCGCTTCGGCAAGGACGCGGCCACCAGCGTGCTCGACGCCGACTGCCGCGCGCACGCGGTCAAGAACCTCTACGTCGTCGACGGGAGCTTCCTGCCCACCAGCGGCGGCGTGCCGCTGACGCTCACCATCGCCGCCAACTCCTTCCGCGTGGCCGACCGGATGATCGCGCGGCTCAAGAAGGGCTGAAGCCGATCACTGGACGTCGCGCAGGCGCAGGGGCAGCACGTCGATCTTCATCAAGTAGCGGGTGCGGGAATCCGACTCGACCTCGATCAGGTGGTCGCCCACGCCCGACAACTCGGCCTTGCGGTTGACCCAGCCGATCTTCGCTGCTTCACCCAGCAGCGTGCGGCCCGTCACTTCGACGCGCACCCGCGAGCTGCAGCTCTGCTCGAAGAAGTTGAAGACGGTCTGCTCGCCCTGGCCCGCGCTCTCGAACAGGTACAGCCCCACGGTCACCTCCGAGGGCTCGAAGATCTGGATCCCCAGCGAGTTCTTCCCGGGGAACCGGCCTTCGACATAGCTGCGATCGCCGACGAAGCAGCCGACCGTGGTGCTGCACACCGGCCACTCGCCGTCGCACGAATCGGTGATGCGGGTGCCGATGAATTGTTCGCGCACACCCCCGCAACCGCTGCCAACAACCGCGACGAGCCCCACCCAATGAAGTAGCTTCATGCGGTTTCCGACCACCTTCTCGTGAGGACTTTCATGAAGCGTTCGTTGATCATCGGCTGCGTCAGCTCTCTGGCGATTCTTTCGGGTTTCGCCTCGTGTGGGAAGCCGCCCGTCGCCTGTGATGGCGACTCGCTCATGTCGACCCCCTACGTCTGCGCCGACCGCGACGGCCTGGGGTTCGGTCTCGAGTTCGGCACCGGCACCCTGATTGGCCAACGCCCGCAGAATACCTTGTCGATCCGCAACGGCGGCGTGAAGGACCTCACGATCAGCACCGCCAACTACAGCGGCGACTCGGCCTTCACCGTGACCACCGAGCCCGCCACGCTGCCGGCCACCATCACGGGCAACAAGTACTTCTACATGCGCGTCGTCTTCGCCCCGACCGAGGCGAAGGCCTATTCGGGGAAGATCACCGTCCAGAGCAACGGCGAGAACGCTCCCTCCAAGGAGTTCGCCCTCAGCGGCTGCGGCATCCCCTCCGATGGCGGCACCTCGCCGTGCTACCGCGACGGCGGCACGCCGTAAGCGAACTCACCAGTTGCTGAGAGAGCGAGGGGTGCGCGGCTGCTGGCCACGCGCCCCTTCTTCGTGCCCGGCGACCCGACAGCTCAGCGCGCGAAGCCGCAGCCGCCGTCCGAGACCGGACA
>JBBRUE010000813.1:0-3677 GCA_038248085.1 Myxococcales bacterium
CCAGGAGCGCGGGCGCCACGAGCGCAGCAACGAGGTCAACCGGGCGGGAGGCGCGCCGGGCTCGGTGTGGAGCCCGGCGACGTCACACGAGATCGAGTTCCGCGTCGAGTAGTCAGCGCCGGGCAGTCGGCTTGATCTTCCCCTGCCGCACGAGCCGTTCCCGCTCACCGGGGGTCTCCGCAGGAACCAGGCATTGCTGCCCGCGGCCGATGAGATCCTCCCGGCCAGCCTCCTGCAGCGCCTCGCGGACATCCGGCCAGTGCTCCGGATTCCAATACAGAATCAGCGCCTTCTGGAGCCGCTTCTCCTTGAGGCCCTTGGCGACGAACACCGGCTCCATCTTCAGCGGGTCGATGCCCGTGTAATACATGCACGCGGCCACCGACATCGGCGTGGGGATGAAGTCCTGCACCTGCCGCGGCCGGCGCCCGCTCTGCTTGAGCCAGATCGCGAGGTCGATCATGTCGTCGAGGCTCGAGCCGGGGTGCCCGGAGATGAAGTACGGAATGTCGTACTGCTCTTTGCCGGCGGCCTTCGACTCGCAAGCGAACATCTCCTGGAAGCGCTCGTAGCTCTCGATGCCGGGCTTCTTCATCTTGTCGAGGACGCGCTTGCTGACGTGCTCGGGGGCGACCGACAGCTGGCCGCCGGTGTGGAACGAGGCGAGCTCCTTCACGTACTCCGGGCTGAGCTCCGCGAGATCGTACCGGACGCCCGAGGCGATGAAGACGTGCTTGACGCCCTCTTCCTTGCGCACGTCGCGCATCAGCTTCACCAGCGGGCCGTGATCGGTGCCGAGGTTCTCGCAGACGCCGGGGTGCACGCAGGACAGCTTGCGGCACTTCGCTTCGATCTCCGGCGACTTGCACTTCAACTTGTACATGTTGGCGGTGGGGCCGCCGAGGTCGGTCACCGTGCCGCGGAAGTCGCCCATGCGGCGCAGCTCGCGGATCTCCTTGAGCACGCTCTCGGCAGACCGGTTCTGGATCACCCGCCCCTCGTGCTCGGTGATCGAGCAGAAGGTGCAGCCGCCGAAGCACCCGCGCATCAGCACCACCGAGTGCTTCACCGTCTCGAACGCCGGCACGCTGTCTGCGCCGTACATCGGGTGC
Source organism: Myxococcales bacterium (assembly GCA_038248085.1). Classification (GTDB taxonomy): domain Bacteria; phylum Myxococcota; class Myxococcia; order Myxococcales; family Myxococcaceae; genus Archangium_A. The sequence goes on from JBBRUE010000813.1 coordinate 1,113, forward strand.
GGGGCGCGGTTGAACGGCAGATCGTACAGCTCGTCCATCGCGACGTTGGTCAGGCCCTGGGTGGTGTCCCCTTCCCCGTCGCCGAGGGGGAACGACGGGGGGTTGAAGTACACCGCGCGATCGCCGTGGCGCTGGAGGATGGGCCGGGCGTTGCCGGGGTTGGTCTCCATCTGGAAGTCGCGGGTCATGCGCGCGAAGGCGGTGAGATCGGTCGAGGCCTGCTCGTAGCTGGGGAGCACCACCGTCTTGCGATCGGCCGCCTTCTGCGCGGGGTCGGCCTCGAGGCGCCTGGCCTCCTCGTTGTTGACGATGAACCCGGTGCCGCGAATGTCGCGGAGCTGACCGATGGTCTCGCCCTTGTTGAGGCGATCGGCGATCTGCCAGATGGGGCGCTCGCCCATGCCGAAGACGAGGAGATCCGCCTTGGCGTCCATCAGCATCGAGCGACGGACCTTGTCGCCCCAGTAGTCGAAGTGGGTGATGCGGCGCAGCGAGGCCTCGATGCCCCCGAGGACGATCGGCACGTCGGGGTACGCCTCGCGGCAGCGCTGGGCGTAGACGACGGTGGCGCGATCAGGGCGGCAACCGGTGCGGCCTCCGGGGGAATATTGATCTTCGCTCCGGTTCTTCTTCTGCGCAGTGAGCCGGTTGAGCATCGAGTCCATGTTGCCGGCGGCGACCCCGAAGAAGAGGCGCGGCTTGCCGAGGGCCTTGAACGGCTCGGCTGACTGCCAGTCAGGCTGCGCGAGCAACCCCACCTTGAACCCACGCCCCTCGAGGAAGCGGGCGATCAGCGGGGGGCCGAATGCGGGGTGGTCCACGTAGGCGTCGCCGCTGACGATGATGATGTCGCACTGCTCCCACCCGCGCGCGTCGAGGTCGGCCTGGCAGACCGGGAGGAAGGGATACGGGAACTTCTTCGAGGACATCACGGTCGCCATCGGGGGCGACCCCTACCGTGTTCCGGTGATCAGGGGCAAATCACCAGGCGGCGCGCAGCCCGACGTACCCGCCGATCTGCCAGCCGATGGTGTTCACCGCGCCGACCACCTTGGTCGCCGTGCCGCCGTTGACGCGGAAGGTGAGGAACCGCCAGCTCACCTCGAAGTCGCCCACGAAGCGCAGGGTGTCGATGGTGTTGCCGACCGGGAGGTAGTTGACCCCGAAGAGCACCCGCGTCTCGCGCGTGTCGATGAACGCGACCGCGAGGGCCGGGCCGGCGCCGCCACGAAGGGTGGCGAGGTTGGGGTCGAGCGCGCGGAGCTCCCCGGCGAGGCCGATCGCGACGGCGCCGAAGAAGTAGCGGGCGGTCAGCAGCGAGTCGATGGCGCGGGTGGGGGTGCCGGTGACGGTGCCGAAGTAACGCCCCCACAAGCTGAGCTCGAAGCCCGACGCCATGCCTTCGCTCGGCGCGGTGCCCCAGAAGCCGAAGTGGACGGCGCCGAGGACGCCGAGCCCGAAGCCGGTCTCGACGGCGCTTCCGCCTCCGGAGATCGACACGCTGCCCGCGCTGCGTTCGAAGGAGTCGTCGATGACGATCGCGTCGGCCTTCTGGTGGGCGTCGACCAGCCGCTTCTCGGCGTCGATGCGGCCCTTCTCGGCCAGGGCGGCCTCGGCGACGGCGGCCTGGGCGATGGCGGGGCTCGAGGTCACGGCGTCGACCGCGGCCTGCTTCTTCAGCGCCTCCTCGTCTTTGGCGCGCTTGAGGTTGTCGTCGGCCTCCTTGACCAGCCGCTCCTTGGTCTGGCGCTGCTGGGAGACGCGGGTGTCGCGCTCGGTGACCAGGCGCTTCTCCTCGGCCTCCCGCTGCTTGCGCTCGGCGTCTTCTTTCGCCTGCAGCACGCGCTTCTCGGCGTCTTCCTTCTCCTTCTTGCGAGCGGCCTCGTTCTCCTCGCGCTCCTTCAGGCGGGTGGCCTCGGCGGCGGCCAGCTCCTTGCGGCGCTCGGCTTCGACGTCGGCGCGCTCCTTCTTGCGCTCCTCCTCGACCTTCAGGGCCTTCTCTTCGAGCGACTTGCGCTCGCGGTCGCGATCTTCGCGGGCCTGCTTCTCGGCGTCTTCGCGCTTCTTGATTTCGCGTTCGGCGAAGTCCTTCGCCTCCTTCTGCTTGACCACCGCGGCCTCGGCGGCGTCCTTCGCCTTGCGGTCGGCCTCGGCCTTCGCGGCCAGGGCGTCCTGGGCCTGCTTGAGCTTGAGCGCCTCGACCGCAGTGAGCGCTGCCGACGTCGCGGCCAGCTTCTCGGACTCGGCCTTCGCCGCGGCCGCCTTCACCTCGTCGGCCACCGCGCGCTCCTTGCACTTCTGGAGCTGCGTCTGCGTCCACCGGGCGTACCCGCCGTACTCCTGGAAGATGGAGTCACGGCGCGTGGCCTGCGTGGTGCGCCGCGTGGCCGAGGCGGTGAGCGTGGCCACGTCGACGTTGCACGAGGCGTCGCCCGCGATGGGGGCGGCGCCGAAGGTGCGGGTCATCGGGAAGCTGCCGCCGTTGTACGGAAGCAGCATGTCGCGGAGCCATTGCCCCTCGTCGAAGCCCACCTGCTTCTGAATGGTGCCGGTGAGCAGCGTGGC
>JBBRUE010000814.1:0-3655 GCA_038248085.1 Myxococcales bacterium
GCGCTGGTTTGTCCAGGGGCTCCAGCGGCAAGCGGTCGAGCTCGCCGACGACCCGGTCGCAAGGCGGCTCGCGGAGGGCGTCGCGTTGTTGGGAAACCCGACCGCGCGGGGCAGCTCGAGCGGGTGGTGAGCGGTGCCCTCGTACTTCCCCAGTGGGGCCGCCGCGCACGTGCTGGCGGTGATGGAGCCGTGGCGGCCAGAGGCGGCGCGGCAGCTCGGTGGGGTCGCGAGCCGCTGGTTCGATCATCCCTGGTGGCGACCCGCGCAGGCCTCGGACCTCTCGGGGTGGCGCTCGCTGCGACGACGTGGTTCTGGACCGGCGAGGCGCTCGAGGGCGCGGTGATCGTCTCGCGGCTCGCGCTGCCCTTCGCCGGGCAGAAGGAACCCGTCGCGATCGACACCCACGTGGCCTGGCTCGGAGGGGACGGTGCGCAGTGGCGTCGGGTCGTGCCCGCGGCCAGCACGTGAGGGCCGGGCGTCCAGAGGCGCTCAGTCGAGGCCTCGCTTGATCAGCGTCGCCAGCGGCTCGAGTTGTTGCGAATTCACCAATGAATGGCTACGCGCGGCGCACTCCAGTCAGTAGCGAGCAAAGCTTTGTTGTTCATTGGTACTTCCGCAACATCAGGTGAGCCAGCCGCACGCACGCAGTTCGCGAGTGCGCTACTGATCGGCCCCGAAGGGCCGGACACAGGAGCTTCCCGTGAGTCGAATCTGGCTGGCCTGGTGTTCAACGGCTGCCAGTGTTTCACCCCGGTGGAGGGGCCCTCGACCGAGGCGGGAGCGAAAGACGCCGGGCGGGACGCGGGCCTGGACCCCGGACCGGGGCAGGAGTGAGCCCCCGCGCAGAAGGGGTACGCGTCGTGTATCGAGGGGCGCTGCCTCACGGAGTGCGAAGCCGCCCGCACCTGCGCCGTCACCGACGGCGGCCTCTGCCTGGCCTGTTCGGCGCCGGTCGAGGCCGCGTGCTCGCTGTGCGTCTGGGCACGCGTGTGCCGCTTCGAGGTCACCTCGGGCGATTGCTCCGGCCACTTCCAACCCGGCGCGAACTTCACCCTCGGCGCCTTCTGTGGCGGCCTCGTCACCCCCGACGACGGCGGCATGGCCGTCGGCCCCTGGCAAGACCTTGGGAACGGCCGCGCGCTGTTCTGGATCCCGGCCCCGCGCATGCTCATCGGGTGTCCTGACTGCACCCTCGTCGAGGTCGGCTGCGAGTAGTCCCGTGGCGCTGGGTGTGGCGGGCCGGCTAGTGCTTGCGCAGCACGAGGGGGACCTCGAGCGTCGCCTCAGTGCCCAGCGGCGAGAGCACCAGCGACTTCGCGGTCGTCACCAGGCACTCCGAAGACGCGGCGCTGATGGTGCCGCCGTTGGCGACGCGCGCCTGCTTCACGCGGCCCTGCGCACCCACGGTGAGCTCGAGCGTCACCTCGCCCTGCGCGTCGGGGTTCGCCTTGAGCCACTTCTCGTAGCAGGAGGCGAGCTTCGGGCGCTGGCGCTTGAGCTCCGACATCACGCGCTCGAGGGCGGCGGCATCGGGCTCAGGACCGTCACCTTCGAGCGAGGGCAGGTCCACCTTCACGGTGAAGGGTTGACCGCCGATGAGCTCGGCCCACGACTCGCGCTTGACGCCGCCGGGGGGCGTCAGGCCCAGCCGGCGCCGCCCCACGGTCACCAGCTCCACGAAGGGGGCCTTGCCGAGGCGCAGCCCGTCGAGCGACACCTCGGTGCCCGCGACCAGCGAACTCGCGTCGAAGCGCACCCACGGCTTGCCCGGCACGGCGAGCGCGCGAAGTGGGCGGGCGAGCTCGTCGCGACCGTCCTTCAGCGCCGAGCCGTCACTCCAGCGCACGGCCTGCGGGGCCTTCACCACGCGACGCTCGGCGGTAAGGGAGTCGACGACCTCCACCTCACCGGAGCCCACCTGCAGCACCACCTCAGCGCCCACGCGGGAGACCGAGAAGAGCGCGCTCGACGCCAGCACGCGGCGCGACGAGGCGAGCACCTCGACCGGGCTGCCGACCTCGGCCACCACTTCACCCGCGCCCAGGGTCAACGTCGCGGCGCCACCGAGCGAGAGCGAGCCGTCGGCGGTGAACGCCCACTGCACGTCAGCCTCGGGAACGAGCAGCACGTCTTCCGCGGAGATCGCCTCGCCGGCGGCCACCACGTCGCCCGCCGACAGCGGTCGCCAGGCGCCTTCCCCGAGCCGCGCCTGCGCGTCCCGGCCGCGGAGCACCGTCAGCGGGTAGAACGGTGCGTGCGCCGTCACCATCTTCGGCTGCGGAATGTGGAATACCGGGAGCAACGGCTCACGCGAGACGAAGACGAAGGCCAGGGCGATCGCCGCCAACGCGCCCACGCTCCAGCCGAGCCAACGCCACGACGAGGGGGCGGCATCACCCGACGCCACGGCCTCGTCGAGGCGCGCCTCGACCCGGCGGAAGGCCATCTCCGAGAGCGTGTACGACTTGAGCCCCGCGAGCAGGCGCTGGCGACCCTTCGCGTCGGCCACGCGCTGACGGCACTCGGTACAGGCGGCGAGGTGCACTGCCACCTCGCCTTCGGCGGAGGTCCGCGCGGCGGTTTCGAGGATCTCGGGCTCGAGGTGCTTCATGACGTGCCTCCGAAGAAGTCGGCGAGGGCGGGATCGTCTTTGGCGAGCACTTCGAGTTCGCGCCGCGCGTAGAACAGGCGCGTGCGCACGGTGAGGATGTTCGTCTCGAGGATCTCCGCGATGCGCTGCGCCTCGACGCCCTGGAGATCGTGCATGACGATCACTGCGCGCTTCTTGGGCGAGAGCTTCTCGAGCAGTACCTCGACGCGGGCCTGGCGCTCGGCGGACAGCGACACTTCGTCGGGCGTGGGCTTGTCGTCCGCGCGGTCGGGCAGCTCGTCGACGATGTCGAGGCGCGAGCGGGTCTGCTTCCGGCGAGCCTTCATCGCGACGTGCACCGTCAGCCGGTAGAGCCACGTGGTGAAGGCGCTCTTGCCCTCGAAGCGGCGGATGCTCTTGAAGACCTCGATGAAGACGTCCTGCAGCACGTCCTCGAGGTCGCTGCGCGGCACCAGGAAGGCGAGCTGTCGGGTGACCTGGCGATGATGCAGCGCGTAGAGCTCACGAAACGCGGTGACGTCGCCGGCACGGGCGCGATCGACGGCATCGGCTCGGGAGGCAGACGAAGTCACGGCGGGTCGCTGTATCCCCGGGGTCCGCCAAGTGTAAAGCGACAGCTCCATTGCGAAGTGAGTGACCTCCGCCACGCGTCACATTCAGGCCAAAACCGCGCGGACCCCGGCCCGGTAAACTCGGCCACTTCTGGGTACTTGGCCGCGTGGTACAGCACGGAGGTGCAGCGCGCGTGGGACATCGCCGGAGCCGTGTTCTTCCGCGTTCGCAGCTTCGCGCCGCTCCCGGTCATCTACGTCGTCCTCTGGCAGTCGTGGGACTCGCACGTCGGGCCGGGCCCTGGTGGCGCCGGGGTCGACGGAGCGCTCAACGTGCTGGGGCTCGGGCTGTGCCTGGTGGGCGCGCTGGTGCGCTTCGTCACCGTCGGCTTCGTTCCCGCCGGCACCAGCTCGCAGTCACGCACGATGCAATCGCATGCGCTCAACACCACCGGCCCCTACGCGGTGGTGCGCCACCCCCTCTACCTGGGGA
>JBBRUE010000815.1:0-3654 GCA_038248085.1 Myxococcales bacterium
AATCGACAGTGAGAGGGCGTTGAGCACGGGTTCCCGGGTGGCTCACATCGAGGGGTTGGCGCACGTCAGGTCGCACGAGGTGGGGACCACGAACGTCGCCGCGCACGTCAGGTTGTCGAGGTCGTCGAGGCACTGGCTGGTCTTGTCCATGGGCAGCGTGCAGTCGTCGAATTCTGGCCTTCCGCAGTCGCCGGTCGTGCGCAGCGTGGTGGTGCAGTCTTGAATGTTGGGCCAGTGCATTCGCGCCGCGTCGACGTTGCAGCGGAACACCGCACGACAGATGGCGCTGGCAGAGAGATCGCAGAACCCCCTGTAGCGCGTAGGCCCGCACCCGCTCAGGACGACCGCGACGGCGAGGCAGAGGGCACGTGGGCGCATGAGGGCAGGGCGTCGCTAGCACCACAGTGGGGCAGAAAGAAGACGGCGGAGCGAGGGCGAAACCGGGGCGGTTGTGAAGCGATCTGCACACCCGCTGTGCACCGCGCTGCGCCCGGTCGTTGCCCCTGACCCGCTGGGCCCCGCGCAGTGCCGCGGGCACGGCCGTTGCTCTGGGCCCCTGTGTCCTTCACGCCAGGAGCTCCCATGTCGCGCCCCGCCTCCGCTGACTTCCGCCGAATGACCCCTGGGGCGCTGGCACTGGTGGCCTGCCTCGGACTGCTGGCCTCGTGTTCCCCTCCCGGCGCGCTGGTCACGGTGGAGGTGGTCGGTGATGGCCTGGGCTTCGTCGACTCGGCGGCGCTGGGCCTTCACTGCCCCGGCGACTGCACGCAGGTCTTCCCGGTGGGTGAGGGCCAGCAGCTCCGCGCAGATGAAGGCCAGGCGGGCTCGACGTTCCTGGGCTGGGCGGGCGGCTCGTGCTCAGGCACCGGCGCCTGCGCGCCGGACCCGTCGAGCGACGTGAAGGTGGTGGCGGCCTTCGCCCGTGGCAACTCGCTGGTCGTCGCGCGTGTCGGGTCTGGTGACGGCGTGGTGCGCTCGGAGCCCGCGGGCATCGACTGCAGCGTCGACTGCGTCGAGCGATTCCCCGCGCAGACGCAGGTGACGCTCACCGCCTCGCCCGGGCCGAACTCGAAGTTCGACGGGTGGAGCGGCGCGTGCACCGGCCTCGGGCCCTGCGTGGTGTCGGCAGCGCAGGCGCAGCTCGTCGCCGCGACGTTCAGCGTCGCGCCGCGCGAGGCCGTCGAGGCCATGCTCGGGCAGGTGAACGGGCTGCACTGAGCAGTGCTCCCCAACTCGGTCCAGAGCTGTGCCGATGTTGCGAATCCACCAGTGAAGTGCCGCTTGCGACGCAGTCGCTTCAAAAGTGAACCAGACAGGCACTTCATTGGTGAATCCGCAACGCCAGCGACGCCCGGCGATCCGCCAGTTTCACCACCACCGCTCGGCGGGAAGTCCGGTGCAGCGAAGTTCTCCGGTGACTGGCGACGCCCTTCCGGCTCGGCTAGATGGCACGTCCCCCCATTTCCGGAGCGCCCACATGCCTTCGATTCGCCGCATGGCCGACACCGCCGCCGTTGACCGCGTCATCACCCGCCAGGAAGCCCAGGGGCTCGTGGACAAGGCCGCCGCCGACGGCAAGGTGACGGCCTACGAGAAGACGCAGCTGCGCGCCGCGCTCACCGCGCACAAGGACCTCTTCACCCCCGAGACCGAGGCGCTCATCCGCCCCCTGCTCGAGCGCACGCCGGCACCGACCCCGGGCCAGGTGGTCTCGCTCGACCCCACGCCCTCGCAGCGGCCGGTGTACCTGGCGGCTGACGGCGCCTTCACCGTCGACGCTGGCGGAAAGCCCGCGCGCACCGGGGCCGAGAAGGGCGAGGCGCTCTTCCGCGTCGGCGAGCTCATCGACAACGCGAAGGACAACCTCTTCTCCGGCCTGCCGAAGGACACCCGGGCGAAGGCCTTCGCGCAGCTCGCCCCCACCCTCTCGACCACCGCGCCGGCGGGCTTCGACGCGCGGCAGGCGCTGCAGGCGCGCGCCTCTTCGGCCACCGTGCTGCTGGCCCTGATGGAAGGGTCGCCTGAGGCCGAGCTCCAGGGCCCGATGCTCAAGGCCTACGAGGCCGCAGTGCGCGCCGAGCCTGATCAACGCCTCAAGGAGAACATGATCTTCCACTTGAGCAATTCGCCCGCGGCGAAGACCGGCGCTGGCAAGCAGGTGGCCGACTCGCTGATGGACCAGCTCGCGCCGACCCGGCCGCCGTACGCGAAGTGGTTCGCCAACGGCAACACCACCGTGAAGCTCGACTGGCAGGTGGGCGACGAGTTCCTCGCCGGCTTCCAGGGCAAGCTGAAGAGCGCGGGCTGGAAGGAGACGACGGTCGGCAGCGGCGTCTTCCAGAAGACCTTCAACGAGCCCGGCGTCGGCGAGACGAAGTTCGAGATCCGCACGCGGTTGGGCGGTGGCGGCCGGCTGCTCGAGAAGCTGTCCGACCCGTCGGTGAACATCATCGGCTACGACGGCCACTCGAACTGGGGGAAGAACCAGGTCAGCTCGATCAAGAGCTCGGCCTCGCTGCCCGACGGGGGCGACGGCAAGCTCTACTTCTCGAACCTCTGCGTGGGGAAGTCGCAGATCGACGCCTTCAAGGACAAGTTCCCGAAGCTGCAGGTGACGACCACCTACGGCAGCTCAGCGGTCGACACGGACATCGACGGGCTGGCGAAGCTGATGTCGAAGCGCGCGGGTTGGGACACCATCACCCCGTTCCTCGACCGCAACGACGGCCACTCCGACCGCAACAACTTCCTCACGCCCATCAGCACGCTGCAGCGCGAGAAGGTGCTCGACCTCGACCACGACGGCCAGGCCGACTACCTCGACAAGCACTTCAACTTCAGCACCTTCAACGTTCCTGAGGACACGCGGCGCGAGTTCCGCCCCGTGAAGCAGGACCGCGAGCCCTCGATGCTCGACGGCACCAAGGTGAACATCGCCGCGCAGGTGCTCAACACGGTCAGCGAGTTCTCCGGCATCCTCCGCGAGGTCAACGAGCACTCGCGGGTCATCGCGGGAGGCTGGTTCGAGCCGAAGGCCGGCGACGCCGAGGTGGTGCACTTCGAGAAGGTGCCCGTGCCCGGCAAGGACCCGGAGTACCGGATGACGGTCAACGCGCGCTACTCGCACATGAGCGAAGAGGCCCTGCGCGCGACCTGCGCGTACGAACTCAACCGCTGGCTGCAGAGCTCGGGTGAGCAGCGCCTCGACCCGGTCGACCGGAAGATCGCCGCGGTGATCAGCTTCGCCCAGTCGCTCGACATCGACGACGGCTGGCGCGACCAGGAGGTCTTCAAGAACTTCCTGAGCCGCTACAACCTGCCCGACATCTCGCAGAGCGACATCCAGTCCCTGCTCGACGCGGAACACCACGACTACGCGGGCAGCGAGGCGATGGTCGCGAGCATCAAGGCGAAGCTCTCACCGTCGGCGCTCGCTGCGCTCAAGAAGCCCGAGGTGGGCGAGCCGGTTCGCTTCGTCTGAGGCTGGCTTGATGGTGCGGCATCGTGCCGTGCTCTTCAGGTGGGCATGCGGGGTGACTGTCGCAGGCGACCTTCGCTGCTGGGGCACGCGCTTCCGACAGTTCGTCGCCGCGAGTCCCGACACGACCTGCCTGGTGGCTACCGACCGCGGGCGCGCACTGCCTCAAGCGGTGG
>JBBRUE010000816.1:0-3645 GCA_038248085.1 Myxococcales bacterium
GTGGTTCCCTTGAGCGTCAGCGCGGGGTTGAGGCGGAACGTTCCGTCGGCGATCGGCGCCTCGATGGGCGCGGCGGAGATCACCCCTCCGAGCGCGTCACTGCCGAAGCGCGTAGAGCCCCCGCCGCGGAGCACCTCGATCGCCTCGACCGTCGCCGCGTCGAGCGTGAAGAAGTACTGGTTGGGGCCCTGGCGCCACGTGCTGGTGTTCAGCCGCACGCCGTCGAAGAGCAACACCGTCTGCTGCCCGGTCAGTCCGCGGAGGTAGGCCGAGGCCTGCCCATGCGCGGTCTGCTGAATGAAGACGCCCGGCTCGAAGCGCAAGGCATCGGGTGCGCTGCGCGGCAACCGTCGCTCGAACTCGGCCTGGCGCACGGTGCTCGACGCGCGCTCCTCGGGCACCTGGCTCGGCGCGCTCGACACGGTCGTCTCGAAGACGACGCCAGCGTCCTGGGCCACAGCGCGCCAGGCGAGCAGACAGCCGAGGGTGAGGGCGCGTCGCGACATCGGTTACGCGACGATCGCCGCGAACGGGGTGAACGGAATCGCGGTGGCCGTCCTCACGGCGCGCCCCGCTGAAGCGACGTCGCACGACTGCGCTCGTGGGGGGCTCGCGGCGGCGCCCCGCTCGTGCGGCGGGAGCGCGGGAAGCCCGGGGTCGTGAAACCACGGCGCGATCGACCTGCTCGACGCGAGGAGCCCTCGACAGAGCCGCCCCCGACGCGGGAAATGCCGTCGGCGTCGAGCGGCGCACCCCAGCACGGCCTCGCGGCTCGAGTACCCAGGGTCTGCGGGTCAGGCGTCGTCGCTCCCCTCATACCGCGCACAGTAGACCGGAACACGCGGGCCTCTGCCCCGTACGTCTCAGGGGCCGCGCGCGCCGGACACCCGACCGATGCGCCACGCGCTCCGAAGCAGCAGCGCAGCGCTCAGCGTGAAGGACAGCGCTATCGCGGCGAGCGGAAACGCCCGGGCCAGCGGCGTGTCGAACCACGCGACGACCAGTACGAGCCCGGCCACGAGCCCGCTCACCAGCGAGAAGGCGAGCGACCACACGCTGACCGACGGGACCGACTCGAGCCGCAGCACGGCGCGCGAGGCCACGTCGCGTTCCTGCTTCGCGACGTCGCGACGGTCACGAGCCACCGCCAGTTCGCTCTCGCACGCCGCCGTCTGCTGGCGCAGCGACTCCAGCATCGACAGGTGTTCCGGCAGCGGGGTCGAGAGATCGATCGACGGCAGGGAGCGCTCGAGTTCCTTCACCTTCGCCTGCGCCGACTCGAGGCGCTTCCTCAGATCCCGACTCACGCAGCGAGCCTGCCACCAGGAGCAGGATGAAGGCGATGGGGAGCGCGACCACCGCGGCGAGCACCAGGCCCGCGCTGTGGAGGTACCGGTGCGCCGACACCAGGCTCCCGAGGTAGACCACGGCGGCCGTGACGCGGAGAAACCAGCCCAGCGGCCCGCCGATGAACCCGGGGAGCTGCGGGCCCGGACGCGCGGCGGCGGCCCTCAACGAGTCGCGCTCGGCAGCGAGGGCCTCCGCTTCCCGAACCAGCGCCTCGCGCTCCGCCTCCACCGTGTCGCGTCGCCCCAGCGCCTCGGCGAGCGCCTGCGCGGTGAGCGCAGCCCGGGTGGCGAGTCCCTGTTCCGCCACGGCCTCGAGCCGCGCCGACTCCGCCTCGGCGAGCTCGACCGCCTGCTGGAGTTCTTCTTCTTCGGTCACGTGAAGGGCGTGGTGCCGACGACGAGCTTGCGGCCCGCGAGGAACTCCTGCGCGGTCATGGAGCGTTTGCCCTCGGGCTGGAGCGCCACCAGCACCAGCGACCCCTCGCCGCACGCGACCTCGATCCCCGCGGCCGAGGTGGAGAGCACCGTGCCTGGCGCGCCCTGCCCGCTCCCCGCCATGGACTTCGAGACCTTGAGCAGCCCGCCCTCGAAGGTGCAGAAGGCGCCGGGCCACGGGGTGAACGCGCGCAGCCGACGCTCGAGCTCACGGGCGCTCTTCGACCAGTCGAGCTTGCCGTCTTCCTTCTTGATCATCGGCGCCATCACCACGCCCTCGGTGGGCTGGGGCACGGCGCCGATCTCCCCGTCGACGTAGCGGCGCAGCGAGCGCTCGAGCACCCCGCCGCCCAGCTCCGCGAGCTTGTCGTGCAGCGAGGCCGAGGTGTCGTCGGGGCCGATGGGCAGCTCTGCGCGGTCGATGATCGCGCCGGTGTCCATGCCCGCGTCCATCTGCATCAGGCACACCCCGGACTTCTCGTCGCCCGCGGCGATCGCCCACTGAATCGGCGCCGCGCCCCGGAAGCGGGGGAGCAACGAGGCGTGCACGTTCACGCAGCCCCGGCGCGGGGCGTCGAGCACGTCCTGGGGGAGGATTCGCCCATACGCGGTGACCACCGCCACGTCGGCCTCGAAGCGGCGCAGCACGTCGGCGAAGTCGGTGCCGCGGATCTTCGTCGGCTGGAGCACGGGCAAACCCTTCGCCACGGCGAGCGCCTTCACCGGCGAGAAGCTGACCTCCTGCCCGCGCCCGCGCGGCTTGTCGGGCTGGGTCACCACCGCGACGACCTCGCCCAGGCGCAGGCACGCCTCGAGAGATTTCACCGCGAACTCGGGGGTGCCCATGAAGACGATGCGCATGGGGCTGCGTGTACCTCAACACGTGAAAAAGCGCCGGGGCCAGCGAGGGCTCCGGCGCTCCTCACACCCCGAACGGGGCGCTCAGCTCACTGCCAGATGACGGGGCGATCCGGCCGCTGCATCGCCTCGGCGGCGCGCTCTTCCTTCGACAGGTGGCGGTCGTCGGACTTCAGGCCGGCGCCCACCATCTTTTCCTTCATCAGCTCGACGGCCTGGGCGACGTCCTTGAGGATCGCCTTGCTCATGGTGTTGAGCGCCGCGAGGTCGGCTTCGAGCTCGGGCTTGTTGGCCGGGGCCGGCGTGGCGGCGAGCTTGCCCTCGATGTTCTTGCGCGCCTTCTCGAAGGGGTCCGACGAGGCGGTGTCCCACTCGGCCTCGACGTGCAGCCCGCGGCCCACGCGGCCCGTCTCGTCGTCGACGTCGGTGGGCGGGGTCGCGCGCGCCTGCGGGTCGTACACCGAGTACCGGTCAGCCGAGATGATGAAGCCGTCGGTGTTGCTCGGCATGTAGTTGCCGTACTTGCTGAGCAGCGCGCCCGCGTCGGCGACGAACTTCTCCTGGGCGGCGAGCTTGTCGGAGAACTTCTGCATCGCCGGCGGCACCGGCTTGCCCGCGGCGGTCAGCGCGTCCATCTCGGTCTTCAGCGCGGTGCGCTTGGCCTGCACGTCGCTGACGCTCTCGAACTGAATGTGCGAGCGGCGGCGCTTCTGCAGCACCAGGCTCTTGGGCTCGAGGCGGAGGTTCTGATCGGCGGGGAGCGTGCCCTTCTCCTTGGTCAGCTTGTAGAGCATCGCCGCGACCTTCAGCGTGTCGCCGTCGGTGTCCTTGCCGCTGCGCAGCAGCTCCTGGGCCTTGGCCTCGTCGGCCGAGTAGGTGCCCTCGAAGCGCTTCTCGAACTTGTGCACCGCGGAGTTACCGGCGGCGTCCACCGCGCGGCCTTCTTTGCCCTGGATCAACACCCGGGTGGCGGCGAAGGGCGGCTTGTCGTCGAAACGAACAC
>JBBRUE010000817.1:0-3642 GCA_038248085.1 Myxococcales bacterium
AGCGGCGCGCCGGCGGCGTCCAACAACTCGAGCTGGGCGTTGAGCGGCGTCTCGTCTCGCAGCGGGTCACCGTCGAGGCCGATGAAGAGCAGCTCCCCCGCGGTGGCGGTGAAGCGGTACAGGTCCACGTCGGCCGAGGGCGAGGCGCCGCTCAGACTGCCGCTGAAGTAGTTGGCCGCGCCGCTCGACGCCTGGGCGGTCGTCCCGTTCGGCTCGCTCTCCGCGATCGCCTGCGCGGGCGGGCCCTGCAGCACGGCGTAGAGGCGGTAGGGCTCGGCCTCGGCGGTGGCGGTGTAGTGGCTCATGCGCAGGTACGCGGGGCCGCCGGCCAGCGGTGTTCCCTCGACGTTGGGCGCCGAGACGCCGAAGGGCGCGTCGTTGTCGCCGTCGTCGTACTCCAGCGTGGCGGTGGCCGAGGTGACGCGCAGGTCGAAGTCACTGCTGTTGGCGCTCACGCCGTCAGCCAGCGCGAACAGACGCCGACCCGAGGTGGGCGACCCGAGGCGGAAGAAGTCGACCTCGCCCGCGGGGGTGATGCGGCCCGTCACGCCGCACGCGAAGGCCGAGGCGGCGGCCGGCGTGCCGTTGGGCTCCGTCTCTTCGCGGCACACGTTGACCTCGAGGGAGAAGGCCGTGCCGGGCCCCGACGCGGTGCGGTCCGCGAAGACATAGACCTGCTCGCTGTTGGCCAGCGGGAGACAGGTCACTTCTTCCGCGCTGAAGACGTTGCGATTCGACGCGCCCTGGCAGGTGGTGATCGCCAGCGGCGGCGTACCGGTCGGACAGGTGCTGGCGATGTGCAGCACCGAGTCCTCCGTCGCGTCGCGCAGCCGGAAGGAATACGGCCCGGCCGCCGGCGCAGTGAAGCGGTAGGTCACGTCCGCACCGGCCGCGTTGGAGGCGGTCTGGCCCCCTCCGGCGAAGCACGCCGCCGCGCCCGTCAACTCGTAGTCGTCTTGCGCGCTCACGGTGGTGCCGCGTGCGGGGACGTCGAGCGTGAGGGGCACCGCCGCGGCGCACACGTCGTTGAGCGGAGCCGGCGCCGCCGGGCCGATCGACAGCTGCACGGTGGACGCGCCGGCGTTGGGGACCGTGGGCCCGAGCTTCCACGCGGCCACGTAGTACGTCGTTCCCGCGGCGAGCGTGGCGGTCAGCGCCGAGCGGCCGGCGCAGCTGTTGTCGTTGCACACCTGCTCGGCGACGCCGGCGCAGGTCGTGCCGGTGTACAGCGCGAGCACCGTGTCGGGGAGCGTCGTGCCCGCGCCGCACAGCGAGAGGGCGTAGCTGCCGGCCGTGGTGGGCGTGAAGCGGTACCACACGCTGCGCGACACGTTGACCTGGCAGCTGGGCGTGGCCAGATCTCCCGTGTTGGTGGCGCTGGTGAGGTCCACCGCGGCGGTGAGGTACGGGAAGGGACCGGCGGGGGGGATGAGCTCGGCGTTGGCGCACAGGTCATTGGCCGGCGCCGGGGGCGGCGGCGCGGCGATGCTGACCTGGAGCTGCACGCTGGTGGCTCCAGCCGCCGGAGCGCTGGCGCCGACCTTCCACGCCACCACGTAGTAGGTCGTGCCGAAGGTCAGCGTCGCGGAGAGCGCCGAACGGGCGCCGCAGCTGTCGTCGTTGCACGCCGCCTCGGTGAAGGCCGCGCACGCGGTGCCGGAATACAGGCCCAGCATGGTGTCATTCACTGTGGTGCCGGAGACCGTGCTGCACAGCGAGAAGGCGAAGTTGTCGGTGGTTGCGGGCGTGAAGCGGTACCACACGCTGCGCGAGACGTTGGCCACGCAGCTGTTGCCCGGGTCTCCGCTGGTGGTGGCGCTGGTGATGTCCACCGTCGAGGTGACGTACGGGAAGGGTCCCGCGGGAGGAATGAGCTCCGCGGCGGCGCACAGGTCGTTGACCGGGGCCGGCGCCTCGGTGTTCACGCGCAGCTGGAGACTCGAGGCTCCGGCCGCAGGCGCCGCGGGACCCAGCTTCCAACCCACCACGTAGTAGGTGGTGCCCGCGGTCAGCGTCGCGGTGAGGGCCGACTGGGCCACGCACGCGTCGTCGTTGCAGGCCCGCTCGGTGAAGCCCGCGCACGCGGTGCCGGAATACAGACCCAGCACGGTGTCGGGCAGCGTGGTGCCGGTGAGCGTGTCGCAGAAGGAGAACGAGTACGAGCCCGCCGCGGAGGGCGTAAACGCGTACCAGACGCTCCGCGAGAGGTTGGGCGTGCAGCTCAGCGCCGGGTCACCGGTGGTGGTGGCCGCGGCGACGTCGACCAGCGTGGAGAGGTACGGGAAGGGACCCGCCGCGGGGATGACCTGGGCGCTCCCGCAGGTGTCGTTCGCCGGCTGCGCCTCGGCTCGGGTGGCTACGCAGGCGAGCGCGGCGATGATCAGCAGGATGGCCGACGCGAGGTGGGAGTTCAGGCGAACCACGGAGCGTGTCGTCATGGCGGGTTCCTCGACCTGGTTGGACGTAGGGAGTGCGGCGTAGCTATGCGAGCCGTGGGCCACGTCGCGGCGCTCGGAGGGTCGTCAGGTCTCGGGCTGTCGCTCCGCAGTCGTTGCGCCTCGCGGGGGCTCCTCGGCGCACGGCTGGCGCGAGCCGGTCAGCTGAGGCCGGCCTCCTGCGAGTCCCCGCATCCCGGGAGAGGTCGACGCGACGCCCCTCTCGTACCCACACGGCCAGGGCCAGCACCCTGTCGCCGCACCAGCGACGTCGCCGAGGCGTTCTTCCTCTTCGCAGGGCGCGCGGGGTGGCACCATGGGCCCATGACCTGGGCGGCGACGGCGTATGGAGCTTTTCTCGAGACGGTGCCTGAAGCCGCGGTCGTGCTCGATGGCGAGGGGCGCGTGCAGTTGATCAACGCGCGCGCTCGCGCGCTGCTGAGGGCACCCGCTTCGGTCGACGCGCTCCTGTTGCAGCTCGGGGGTGGCGGGCCCTCGCACACCCTGCGGCGGTTCGACGGGACGTCGCTCACCGTGACCGTGCACCTGGCGCCGGTCGAACTCGATGGCCAGGTCTGCTCGGTGGCGGTGCTCACCGCGCCTCACGACGACGAGCGGCTGCGCCAGGTGGTGCGCCTCGGCAGCATCGGGATCTTCGATGTCGATTACACGACGGGCGCGATGGACTGGTCTCCCGAGCAGCGGGCCCTCTACGGCTTCGCGCCCGACGAGCCGGTGAGCATCGAGCGGCACCTGGGCCTGGTCGTCCCTGAAGACCGCGAGCGCGTCACCGAGGCAGTGCTCCGGAGCCAGGACCCCGCGGGGGATGGCCTCTTCGTCGTCGAGTACCGGTTCGCGCGGCGCGACGGCGAGGTGCGCTCGGTGTCGAGCCGCGGTGTGACGCTCTTTGACGAGGGCTCGCCGCGTCGCGCGCTTCGGAGCGTCGGCGCGGAGGTCGACACCACCCCGCATCGGCACCTCGAGGCCCAGTTCCTCCAGTCGCAGAAGATGGAGGCCGTGGGGCGGCTCGCCGGCGGCGTCGCGCACGACTTCAACAACCTGCTCACGGTCATCAACGCGAACAGCGAGATGCTGCTGGGTGACCCCACGCTGCCTCCGGGACTCGCCGAGGACGTGCGCATGGTGCACGAGGCTGGCCTGAGCGCGGCGTCGCTCACGCGCCAATTGCTCGCCTTCAGCCGCAAGC
>JBBRUE010000818.1:0-3637 GCA_038248085.1 Myxococcales bacterium
AGCTGCGCGACGGCGAGGTGATCGTCTCGCAGGTGCACTTGCCCGGACCTGGGCAGGAGCGGCCGATGCTCGAGTGGTTCGCCTCGCGCCTGGCGCAGTGCACGCTGCTGATCAGCTTCAACGGCCGCAGCTTCGACTGGCCGCTGCTGCGGAGCCGCTTCGTGATGAACCGGCTACCGGTGCCTCCAGAGCGGCCGCACGTCGACCTCCTGCACTGTGCGCGGCGCGTGTTCCGGCACCACCTCGACGAGCTCAAGCTCTCGACGCTCGAGCGGCGGGTGCTCGACGTGAAGCGGCACGGCGACATCGAGGGCGCGTTGATCCCCGCGGTGTGGTTCGACTACCTGCGCACCGGGCGGGTGGCCGGGCTGTCACGGGTGCTGACGCACAACGAGCAAGACGTGAAGAGCATGGTGGAGCTGGTGCACCGGCTGACCGCCGCGTGGGAAGAACGCCACGCGCTGCTGCCGGAGACCGCGCTCGGGCTGGCGACGGTGGCCGCGCGCTACGGGGACGACGCGCGGGCGCTGCGGTTCCTCGAGCGCGCGGCGCAGGGCCGGGTCGCCTCAGAGGCGTGGAGCCTGCACGCGGAGCTCCGCCGTCGGCGGGGCGAGTACCGGGAAGCCGTCGATGCCCTGCTCCGCGCCCTCGACCGCGCCGCGAGCCCGGCCGCGCTGCACCTGCGCCTGGCGAAGCTCTACGAGCACCGGCTGCGCGACTTCGACGCCGCGCGCCACCACGCGACGCTGTGTGCGCCGGCGGAAGACGCGGAGTGCCACGCCTCGCGACACGCCCGCCTCGCCCACCGCTGAGCGGAGCCCGTGGAGGGGAGCGGCGCACCTCGCACCTCGATTCGGACGCATCGTGCCGGCGCGCGGGTGAGCGCTCCGAGACTGAACACGTGACGTCCCGTCGGGAAGTGCACCACAGTGACGCCGTGGACTCGCTCGGCTGGACCATGGTGGGCATGACCGTCGCCGGTCTCTTCGGTTCGTCCCTGTGGGGCCGACGCGAGAACCGCCTGGTGTCGAAGGCGGCCCGCGCGTGGGCGCAGTCGGTCGGGCTGGCCGAGCTCCCGTTCGGCAAGGAAGGCGTCGCGGGCGATCTCGCGGTGCGCCGCATGCAGACACTTCCCTCGTTCGTGGGCACCCTCGGCAGCCACCCGGTGAGCGTCCTCGCGACGAGCACCCGGCCGCGCTTCGGCCGCCTGTGGGTCTTCTGCACGCACGCGCCGCAGCACCCGCCGGTCTTCGCGGGCCACGTGATGGGCTTCCGGTCGGCGAGCGTGTTCGGGCGCGCGAAGCCGAAGGACTGGGAGCCGGCGAAGCTGGGCGGCGAGATCGACCGCTCGTTCCTGATCAGCGTACCGCCCGGGGACGATGCGCAGCGCGCGCTCTCGGAGCCCGCGAAGGCCGCGATGATCGAAGCAGGACCGCGGGCGTGGTGCTTCAGCGTCGCCCGCGGCGGCTTCGCGGTCTCGTGGTTCAAGCAGGGCTACGACGACGAGACGGGCGCGGCGCTCACCTCCGCTGCGAAGTTGTTCGAGCAACTGCTCGCGCGCTGAAGCGTCACCCGACGACCCACCTCGGCACCGGCGGCTTGGGCGACCACGTCGCAGGCAGCGAGCACTCCGAGTTCTTCACCCCGACTGTGGTCGCGCTCCGGCAGGACCGCATCACCCTGCTCGGCTCGGGCGGTTGTGGAGAGGTCGGCCGCCTGCGCCCCTCAGCCGCGCGTCCACAGCGCCCAGGCGAGCGTGCCGCCGAACAACGCGATGAAGCCGGCGATCATCAGGCCCAGCGTCTTCGCGTAGCCGCGCGGGGTGAGCTCGCCCCCGCGGTCCATCTCCAGCGCGAGGGGGAACAGTCGCCAGAAGAACGAGAGAATCGAGAGCACCATCACCGCGCCCGCCGCGAGCTGCAGGTCGCCATCACCGCGCAGGGCGATGAGCGCGAGGAGCCCGACGAAGATGAGCTTGGTGCCCGCGACCCAGTTGACGAGGTAGCGCACCAACCGGTGGACCGCCGCGTCGCCCTTCGACGACTCCCAGGCGTTGAACACCCCGATGCCGTTGCCGAGCCGTGAGCCTGGCCGGAAGTACAGCGTGAGGATGTTGAGCGACTCCAGCGCGACGAAGACCCAGATGGCGATGCGCATGATCGAGCGCGGTGTCGCGCAGCGAGTGGCGACACGCAACTCGAAGTGACGTGACGCGGACGATGCGCAGGTGGAGAGTGCCCACCATGAAAGTGAACACCTGGGCCACCACCGCCGCGAATCAACCCCTCGTCCCCTTCGTCATCGAGCGCCGCGAGGTCGGCCCGAAGGACGTGCTGATCGAGATCCTCTTCTCGGGCATCTGCCACTCCGACATCCACCAGGCGCGTGGCGAGTGGGGCAACTCGAGCTTCCCCATGGTGCCGGGCCACGAGATCGTCGGCCGCGTCACCAGGGTGGGCGCCGAGGTGAAGAAGCTCAAGGTGGGCGACCTCGCCGGCGTGGGCTGCATGGTCGACTCGTGCCGCACCTGCGCGCCGTGCACCCACGGGGACGAGCAGTTCTGCGAGGCGGGCTGTGCCTTCACCTACAACTCCACCGAGATGGACCGGAAGACCCCGACCTACGGCGGCTACGGCACCCACGTGGTGGTGACCGAGCACTTCGTGGTGAAGGTGCCCGACGGCATCGAGCCCTCGACCGCGGCGCCGCTGCTGTGCGCCGGGGTCACCACCTTCTCGCCGCTGCGGCAGTGGAAGACGAAGCAGGGCGACCGGGTGGGCGTGGTCGGCCTCGGTGGGCTGGGGCACATGGCGGTGAAGCTCGCCGCGGCGATGGGCGCGGAGGTGACGATGCTCAGCACCTCACGCAGCAAGCAGGCCGACGCCACGCGGCTGGGCGCGACGTCGTTCGAGCTCACCACCGAGAAGGAGACCTTCAAGAAGCTTAAGGGCCGGTTCGACCTGATCATCGACACCGTCTCGGCGCCGCACGACCTCGACGCCTACCTCGGCATGCTGCGGCCGTATGGCGCGATGGTGATCGTCGGCGTGCCCCCGAAGCCCGCGCAGGTCTCGGCCTTCGCGTTGATCAACGGCAACCGGCGGCTGGCGGGCTCGAGCATCGGCGGCATTCGCGAGACCCAGGAGATGCTCGACTTCTGTGCGCAGCACAAACTCGGCGCCGACGTCGAGGTCATCGCCGCGAAGCAGATCAACGAGGCCTACGAGCGGATGATCAAGAACGACGTGCGCTACCGGTTCGTCATCGACGCGAAGACCTTCGCGACCTGAGCGATCGAGGCGGCCTGCGCGACGGACTGCACCGGCGCGCAGCCTGAGGGCTACGCTTCACGGCGAGGCGCCATGAACGACGAAGACCGCAAGCTCCCCTTCCTGCACCGCTGGGCCACGCCGCTGCAGGTGGTGTTGACCATCGGGTTGTATGCCCAGCTCGCTGCGCTCGGAGGCCTCGCCGCGGCGCCGAGCCTGTACGGCGTGTGGTGGTTGTTCGACGCGACGGCTGACTGGAGCCGCCCCGCGCGGGTGCTCGCGCTCTCGTGCGGCGCCTTCGCCGGGTACTTCGTCTACGCGATCTGCGTGCTGTTCGTGGTCGGCGCCTTCCGCTTCGTCACGCGCGC
>JBBRUE010000819.1:0-3621 GCA_038248085.1 Myxococcales bacterium
CGAGGTGGCGACCGCCAGCGAGCAGCAGACCAGCGGGGTGACGCAGATCAACACCGCGGTCAGCCAGATGGACCGCATCACCCAGTCCAACGCGGCCAACGCGGAAGAGTCGGCCTCGGCCAGCGAGGAGATGTCGGCGCAGGCGGTGGAGCTCAGCGACATGGTCGAAGAGCTCGGCCGGATGGTGAACGGCGCCGGGGGCGTGGCCATCAAACAAGCCGCGCGGAAGCCGGCCGCCAAGACGCACAAGCCTGTCGCGGCGAAGGCGGCCCCGATGATCCACCCCTCTCACGGGCCCAAGCCGACCGGCCCGCGACGCAGTGCGCCGCCCGCGCAGGCTGCCAGCCAGGGCCAGGGCTTCGAGCACCTGCCTTCGGCGGCCATCGACCCCAAGGACCTCATCCCGCTCGACGACAGCGAACTGAAGTCCTTCTGAACGCCGTGACCTGAGAGAAGCGCCATGCGACCCAACGTCTTTCGAGCCCTCTGCGACCTGGCCTACGACCAGGCGGGGATCCGGCTCGGTGATGAAAAGCTGGCGCTCGTCTCGGCTCGCGTGGGCAAACGCCTGCGCGCGCTCAACCTGACCGACGAGACGGAGTACCTGGAGGTGCTCCGCCAGGACACCGGCGGGGAGCTCATCGAGTTCCTCGACGTCATCTCGACCAACTTCACCTCGTTCTTCCGCGAGCCGGCGCACTTCGATCGGCTGGCCGCCCACCTCGCCGCGTCGCTCAAGCGGGGCCAGACGCAGTTCCGCATCTGGTGCGCCGCGGCCTCGAGCGGCGAGGAGCCGTACACCATCGCGCTCGTGCTCGACGAGCTCTTCGCCGGTCACCACGTCGACTGGCGGGTGCTCTGCACCGACATCAGCACCCGGGTGCTCGCCCTGGCCAAGCGCGGCCACTACCGCGAGCAGCAGCTCAAGACCGTGCGGCGCGACCTGGTGGCCAAGCGCTTCACCAAGCTGCGCGTCGAAGAAGCCGGCGACGAGCAGGTCTACGAGGTGTCGTCCGAGCTCAAGCAGCACCTCGCCTTCGCGCGCCTCAACCTCGCCCAGCCGCCCTTCCCCATGCGGGGGCCCTTCGACGTCGTGCTCTGCCGCAACGTGATGATCTACTTCGACGCGCCCATCCGGCAGGGGGTGGTGCGCGAGATGGAGCGCCTGGTGAAGCCGGGCGGGCTGGTGTTCGTCGGCCACGCCGAGACGCTCAGCGGGCTCGAGACGTCGCTGGAGGTCATCGTGCCCTCGGTCTACCGGCGGCCGGAGGGCTCGTGAGGCAGCTCACCATCGACATCGCCGACATGCAGGTGTGCGCAGACGCCGACGGCGTGCTCGTGACCTACGCGCTCGGCTCGTGCATCGCGGTGATGGTGCACGACCCGGTGCGCAAGGCCGGCGGCATGATCCACTACATGCTCCCGCAGGGCAGCACCTCGCCCGAGAAGGCGAAGGCCAAGCCGTACATGTTCGCCGACATCGGCATCCCGCTCCTGTTCCACGCCATGTACGCGCTGGGCTGCGACAAGCGGAACCTGGTGGTGAAGGTCGCGGGGGGCGCCGCGCTCATGAGCACCACCGACGTCTTCGAGATTGGCAAAAGGAACCACCTCATCTTGCGCAAGATGCTCTGGAAGGCCGGCGTCCCCATCAAGGCCGAGGACGTCGGCGGCACCACGTTCCGCACGGCGAAGCTCTTCAACCAGAGCGGTCGCGTCACCATCAAGACTGAGACCAGTGAGCATGAGCTGTAGGAGCCACCGATGAGCTATTCCATTCTGGTCGTCGACGACTCGCCGCTGATCCGCAAGATCATGAAGCGGTCACTCGGGCTCTCGAAGCTCGAGCTGGGCACCATCTACGAGGCCACCAACGGCAAAGAGGCGCTGGCCGTACTCGAGAACGAGTGGATCGACGTCGTGCTCGCCGACATTCACATGCCGGTGATGAGCGGCACCGAGCTCATCGAGCTCATGTCGAAGGACAAGATCATGGGGAAGATCCCCGTGGTGGTCGTCTCGGCGGAGCGCAGCGAGCCGGCCATCGCACACCTCAAGCAGCTGGGCATCTGCGCCCACCTGATGAAGCCCTTCACCCCCGAGCAGGTGCTCGAGACCGTCAGCCGCGTGCTCGCCGAGGCAGCCGCGAGGAGCCACGCATGAGCCAGACCCTGAGCGCAGAACCGCTGGCCCAGGTGACCCGCTCGGTGCTCGCCGACGCCGCGTTCCTCTTCTGCGACGACGTGCCGGACGACGCGGCGCCGCTCGAAGGCCGGCTCGCCGAGGCCACCGTCACCTTCACCGCGCCGCGCTCCGGGCGCCTGACCCTGCGCCTGCCGTGGGCCGTGGCGTGCGAGGCGGCAGCCAACCTCCTGGGCGCCGACAAGGACGACCCCGAGGCCGACGAGGGTGCGCTGTCCGCGGTGGGCGAGCTGCTCAACATGATCTCCGGGTCCGCCCTGGCGGCGTGGTTCGGGGCGGCGACCGCGTGGTCCCTGGGCGTCCCGGTGACCAGCGAGCGAGAGGGCCGACTGCCCTCCGCAGGCCCGCGGGGCGGCGTGGTCAGCTTCGTGATCGACGACGCGCGCATGGAAATCGAGGCTATTGAGACCGGGGGAGCGGGCGATGATCAAGGTTCTCGTCGTTGACGACTCGGCGGTCGTCCGCCGCATCTGCACCCAGATCCTCTCGGCCTCGCCGGGCATCCAGGTGGTGGGCTCCGCGCCCGACCCCTACGTCGCGCGCGACCTGATCGTCACCCTGCGGCCCGACGTGGTGACGCTCGACATCGAGATGCCGCGCATGGACGGCATCACCTTCCTGCGCAAGCTGATGAAGCACTACCCGCTGCCGGTGGTGATCGTCTCGACCCTCACCACCAAGGGCGGCGAGGTGGCGCTCGACGCCATGTCCGCCGGCGCGGTGGAGGTGATCTGCAAGCCGAGCAACGAGACCTCGCTGACCGACATGGCCAACGACCTCGTCGACGCGGTGCGCTCAGCCTATGGCGCGCGAGACCGGCTCGCCCGGCGGGCTGCCGCGATCGTCTCGAGGGCGCTGACCCCGCCGCCACCGGTCGGGCTGTACCAGCCGGCGCACCAGAGCGGGTTGTACAATCCGGCCCACGCGAGCGGGTTGCACCACGTGCCCGCGGCGACGTCGATGCACCTCATCGCCATCGGCGCGTCGACCGGCGGCACGGTGGCGATCGAGTCGATCCTCATGCCGCTCCCGGCCACGACCCCGGGCATCGTGATGGTCCAGCACATGCCGGCCTTCTTCACCAAGTCGTTCGCCGACCGGCTGGGGCGGCTGTGCAAGATGCGGGTGCGCGAAGCCATCGATGGAGACGTGGTCGAGGTGGGCCTCGCGCTCCTCGCGCCGGGCGACAAGCAGATGGTGGTGCGCAGCACGCCGCGCGGGTACGTGGTCAGCGTCCTCGAGGGTCCCCGCGTCTCGGGTCACCGCCCCTCGGTCGACGTGCTCTTCCGCAGCGTGGCGCGCGCAGCCGGGAACAAGGCGCTGGGTGTCATCCTCACCGGCATGGGCTCCGACGGGGCGCAGGGCCTGGCCGAGATGCGCAAGGCCGGGGCCCACACCCTCGGGCAGGACGAGGAGAGC
>JBBRUE010000820.1:0-3616 GCA_038248085.1 Myxococcales bacterium
AGGTAGAGCGCCCCGATCACCGCCTCGAGCGCGTCGGCGAGCAGCGAGTTCTTGTCCCGACCGCCGGTGAGCTCTTCCCCTCGCCCGAGCAGCAGCAGCTCGCCCAGCGCCATCGCCCGGGCCACGCGGGCCAGGCCTTCTTCGTTGACGATCAACGCGCGGAGCTTCGAGAGCTCGCCCTCGTTCGCCTTGGGGAAGCGCTCCATCAACCGGTGGCTGATCGCCAGGTCCACCACGGCGTCGCCGAGGAACTCGAGCCGCTCGTTGTCTTCGATCGGCTCCTTCTGCTCGTTGACGAAGCTCTTGTGGGTCAGCGCCACGAGGGCCTGCCGCTCGTCGGCGAACACCTGGCCGGTGCGCGCCTGGAGCAGCGCCAACCGTTCGGCCGGGGTGGCCTTCGAAGGCTTGGGTACGTCGCTCATGCCGAGATGACCTCGACGTCGTCGTACGGCACGGCCATCAGCTCCGAGACGAAGCCACGAATGCCGGGGAACTCGTCGAGCTCGAACCGGTCGGCCCAGATCTTCCCGGTGGGGCCGGCGAGGAGACCGCGGAAGGTCTTCCCCTGCACGCGCGCGGCGGCGAAGCGGAGATTCTGGTCTCCGATTCGTACGTCGGCGACGACCTCCAGCGGGCTGCGCGGCGGCACCAGGGCGTCACCGAAGGCCTCGAAGAGCTCCTTGAACGGGAGCGACGCGTCGTTCGAGCTCGCGGCGATCATCGAGGGCGTGCTGGTGAGGGTCGCCGGGCCAGCCGGGTCGGGCTTCGGGGGCACGGCGGTGACGACCACGTCGCTGAAGAGCGCGAAGAGGAAGTCTTCCAGCGCGCGGCGATCGAAGAACTCGCTGAGCTCGAAGACGTTCTGCGTGGCGTTGGTCAGCTCGATGCCGTCGTTGATCGTGCGCAGGATGCGGAACTGGCCGGTGCGGCTGGCGCCGATGGTGAACTTGAGCGGCGCCTTCTCGATCTCGGCGGTGAGCTGCAGCGTGGTGGGCTCGACCCGCGGCGAGAAGCCGAGCGCGCTGAGCTCGTTGCTCCGCCGCTCGAGTTGGAAGAGGTGATCGTTGAGCGTCTGCACCACCAGCTCTTCCAGCCGGCTGTTGGGAGAGAGGTAGGCGACGTTGATCGGCTGGGCGCCGACGAACTCCGGCGGGCCGACGTAGAGGAGCCGATCGCCCATCACCGTGAAGGACACCCGCTCGATCACCTTGCGGGTGAGCGGGTTGATCGCCTGGCCACCGTTGAGCACGAGATCGGCTTCGACGACGCCGTCCGCCTCCGAGACATCCAACCCGAGCTGTTCGAGGAAGGCGCGATCCATGAGCCGCGCAGATCAACCTTTCAGGAGGTCTCGCGCAATGATGGAACGCTGAATCTCGCTGGTTCCTTCGCCGATCTCGCAGAGCTTGGCGTCGCGGAGGTACCGCTCCACCGGGAATTCTCGCGTGTAGCCATACCCGCCGTGGATCTGGACGGCCTTGTTGCAGGCCCGGGTCGCGGCCTCGGAGGCGAAGAGCTTCCCCATCGAGGCCTCGCGCGTGTACGGCTTGCCGGCGTCGGCGAGCGCGGCGCTGCGGTAGACGAGCAGCTTCGCGGCATCCATCTCGGTCTGCATGTCGGCGATCATCCAGCGGATCGCCTGGAAGTCGCCGATGGGGCTGCCGAAGGCCTGGCGGTCCTTCGCGTACTTCACCGACTCCTCGATCGCGCCGCGGCCGAGGCCGAGCGAGAGCGCGCCGATGGTGATGCGGCCACCGTCGAGGATCTTCATGGTGTCGAGGAAACCGCAGTTCACCTCGCCGAGGCGCTGGGTGTCGGCGACCTCCACGTGGTCGAGGTACAGCTCCGCGGTGTCCGACGAGCGCATGCCGAGCTTGCCGTGAATGGACTTCTGGCTGAACCCCTTGAGCCCCTTCTCGAGGATGAAGGCGGAGATGCCCTTCTGGCGCCTGGTCGCGTCGGTGACGGCGAGCACCACGAAGACGTCGCCCACGGTGCCCTGGGTGATGAACATCTTGGAGCCGTTGAGGACCCAGGCGTCGCCCTTCTTCACCGCGGTGGTCTTCATGCCGGCCGAGTCGGAGCCGCTGCCCGGCTCGGTCAACGCCCACGCGCCGAGCCACTCGCCGGTGGCGAGCTTCGGGAGGTACTTCTGCTTCTGCACCTCATTGCCGAAGAGGCGAATGTGCGAGGTGCCCAGGCCGTTGTGCGAAGCGACGGTGAGGGCGAGCGAGCCGTCGTAGCGCGCGATCTCCTCGACGACCACGGCCACCGCGAGCGCGCCCATGTTCGCGCCGCCATATTCCTCCCCGATGCGGATGCCCATCAGGCCGAGCTGGCCGAGCTCGCGGACGATCTCCATGGGGAACTTCTCGGAGTGATCCCACTCGCGGGCCTTGTCCTTCACGCGCTTCTCGCAGAAGTCGCGCACGGTCTTCTTCAGGGCCTGGATGTCGTCGGGCAGCTCGAATTCCATGGGCGTCGATATACAGAGTTCGATCGCTGGAGACACGGTGATCGCGCGGACGCAGCGCGTCGCAATACCGTCGCGTCCATACGGATTGCAGGCCCCAGCTCCCTGATCAACGCGGTGAGCGAAGGGCGATCAACCGACGGCCATTGCGCCGGTACACTCGAAAAACGCTGTCCAGCGTCACCACCTCGGAGTCCTGGTGGATCTCTGAGAGCAGCACCAGGCACGCGTCCGCGTAGGACATGGGCACGTTGGCGTACTTCGTCATCAGGCGACTGACTTGCGAAGCGTGGTCGGCCATCGGTTCGACGCGAAGCACGCCCTCCTCGACTCGCCGCAAGATGGCTGCCGCGCCTGCCGGGGTGCGTCGCAGCAGGTGGCACGCCTCGGTCAGCACAGCCTCGCAAGTCGTCAACGGGCCCGAGAGGGCTCCAAACGTCTCGACGGCCCAGCGATGGTGGGCATCACGACTGGACAGCAAGGCCACCAGGGGCCCCGTGTCGACCAGGAGGCGCCTCATGTTGTTCAGCGGCCCAGGCCGGCCAGGTGCCGAGGGTTGGTGGAGAGGTCGCGCGGCGCATCATCGACGATGCCCACCGCATCAGCCCAGGCGTCGAGCACCGTTCCCGCCCGAGGCGCCTCCAGGGTTGCCAGGGCGTCACGAACGACCTGCGACCGGGTCACCTTTCGTTTTCGGGCGACACGGGCCACGCGGGCGCTTTCCTTCCGGGTCAGTCGAATGCTGAGGATCGTCATGGTGTGCCTCCCGTCAGACAGTGGAAGCAGAAGTGTATGACACTCTCACCGCCCTCGGTACACCGGAGGGCGCTTCTCGGCGAAGGCCTTGAGACCCTCGAGGCGATCCTCGGTGCCGATCGTCTGCGCGTACTTCTGCTGCTCGAGCGCGAGCGCCGAATCGAGATCGAGGTGAGCCCCCTCGTCGATCGCGTGCTTCGCCAGCGACACCGCGATCGGTGCGTTCTCGCAGATCAGCTTCGCGAGGGCCTCCGCGACTTCCTGCGTGCCGATGCGCGACGCGAGCCCCAGCGAGACCGCCTCGCCCGCCGGCACCCGGCGCCCGGTGAGAATGAGCTCCTTCGCGACGCCCTTCCCCACCAACCGCGGCAACCGCTGCGTGCCCCC
>JBBRUE010000821.1:0-3615 GCA_038248085.1 Myxococcales bacterium
CACGACGATCGCCGGCATCGTCTCCTTCTCGTAGTCCTCACTCTTACCGCGCGGCAGGCCCCCGCCGTTCGACTTGCGCGTCGGGGCGAACGAGAGCGCCTGAGGGTCGAGTGAGTGGAGCCGGCTCACCGCGGGGGTCTCGTCGTTGGTGATGGTGATGGCCGGCATCGCCAACGGCGTCTGGATGGGGGCGAACGGCGAGGGCATGTTCTGCGCGGTCTCTTCGACCGTTTCGGCAGGGCCCGGTTCCTCGTCGGGCTGGAGCGCGCGGGCCTGCTCCTTGACGGTGTTCAACATGCGCCGCTCGGCCGTGTACTCGCTGGCGAACGCGTCGCGCATGAAGCGGGACGTGGTCTCGGCCCCCGCGTTGGGGTCGATGTCCTGGAGGATCACCTGGAGCCGTCCGCGGAACTCCTCCGCCGTCTGGAAGCGCTGCGCGGGGTCGACGGCCAGCGCCTTCGCCACCGCGTCGGAGAGCGCCGACGGGCACAGCGGGTCGACCGAGCCCAGCGAGGGGATGGTGGGGTTCCCCACCCGGGCCATGAGCTCACCCGGCGGCACGTCGTCGAAGGGGTTCTTGCCCGTCACCAGCTCCCACAGGCACAGGCCGGCGGCGTAGAGGTCGCTGCGCCGATCGACCGCCTTGTGGCGCGCCTGCTCGGGCGACATGTACATGAACTTCCCCAGCACGATGCTGGGGTTGGTGCGCGAGAGCGAGAGCGCCGACTTCGCGAGCCCGAAGTCGATGACCTTCACCTCGCCCTCGTAGCTGATGAGCACGTTCTGCGGGCTCACGTCACGGTGCACGAGGTTCAGCTCGCCGTCGTCATCGCCTCGCTTGCGGTGCGCGTAGGCCAGCGCGTCGAGCACCCGGGTCATCACCGTCAGCACGAACGAGAGCGGCAGCGGCAGGTTGCGTTCGCGCATGCGCGAGAGCACCCGGCGGAGGTCCTTGCCGTCGATGAACTCCAGCGCGATGTACGGCGCGGCCTCCTGCACCCCCATGTCCAGCACCTGGGCGATGTTGCCGTGCGAGAGCTTCACCAGAATGCGCGCCTCGTCGACGAAGCGGCTGACGAAGTCCTGGTCCTGCGCGAGGTGCGGGAGAATCTTCTTGATGACGCACAGCTTGTCGAAGCCGTGCGACCCCTGCAGCTGCGCGAGGAAGATTTCCCCCATGCCGCCCGTGGAGAGAGGCATGAGCAGCGTGTACCGACCAAAGGGCACGGGCTTGAACGGCCTCAAACGCTGGCTGGTCTGGCCCTGGTTCATGGGGTTGGAGGTGCGCTGATTCAATACTCAATGGGCCCGCACCGCACCAACCAACATTGTCGGCGCGCGGACGATTCAGGTTGCGATCAGCTCCCCGACCAGCGGATGCGGAAGGTCCCGCCCAGGGCGTCGCGCTCGACCAGCTCGACGTGGACGTCCTTCGCCCCCGACAGCTCGACCCCGCGGCCGAGGATGCCCACGTACCAGCCGGGCATCGTGACGTCGTTGACCCAGAGGTCGTACTCCGTCGCACCCCGGGCCGTGAGCCGGGTGTCGGAGTAGTTGTTGCCGGTGCGGAACTGCCGGGTGACGCGCTCGAGGGTGCGGCGGGGCCCGATGAGGCGAATCATCGCCAGCATCGCCCGGCCCACCATCGTCTCGCCGTAGCCGTTCATGAACCCGCGCCCGACCTGGGTGATGGCGGCGTCGACGGGCAGCCCGGGGTGGAGCTCGCGGGCGATGCAGGTCACGACCGCGGTGAAGACCTCCCGGGGGTAGGCCGGGAGCAGCTTCACCCCGGGGTCAAAGCCCGCCGCCTTCAGGCCGGTGGTCAAGCTGGGCGTGAGCTTCCCGCCGCTCAGCGAGCGCAAGAGCCCTTCGAAGGTCTGTGAAAAAATCAGCTTCTCCGCCATCGCCCCTCGTCGGTGGCATTGTTAGCCCGATGAAAGAGCCTACGCACCTGGTCACTGGCGCCACCGATGGAATCGGCTTCCAGATGCCCGGGCGACGCCCCACGCCGACGACCCCGGGTTGGGGACCCTGTGGGAACTCTCGGAGCGACTGGTGGAGGCAGCCGGTTAGCCTTTTCCCTTGATGCCCTCCCTCTCCACCACCTGGGAGCGCTGGCTGCACCCGAAGATCCGGGCCTCGGCGGAGCTGCGGCGCTCGGCCCTCATCATCACCGGCGCTGCCGCGTTCGCGTTCGGCTTCATCATCCTGCAGGTGACGCTCTCGTTGCTCGTGGGACGCGCCGCGTTGGCCCTGCCGGCGATGGCCTTCCTCCTGGCGCCGCTGGCGTCCCTCGCGTTGCTGCGGCTGCGGCCGTCGCCCGTCGCGGCCGGGCACGTGCTCTTCACGGCCTCGAGCGCGTTGATCGGCATCGCGGTGGCAATGGAAGACGCCTTTCACGCCGGCACCGTGGCGTGGTTCGGCGTCGTCGGTGCGGCGGCGATCATGACCCTGGGGGTGCGGGCCGGGCTCCTCTGGGTGGCGATCGACGCGGCGCTGATCGCCGGGCTCGAGGTGCTGCGGTGGCGCGGCGTCGTCACCCCCATCGTCTTCCCCGTGCCGGCGGTGTCGATGCTGCGGGCCGCTGGGCTGGCCGCGGGCTTCGTGGTGCTGGCAACGCTGTTCGAGCGCACCCGGCGACAGGCGATCGTCGAAGGGCAGCGCCTGACCCAGAGTAAGTCGAACTTCCTCGCCAACGTGTCGCACGAGCTGCGCACGCCGATGAACGGGGTGCTGGGGCTGACCGACCTGCTGCTCCGCTCGGACCTCGACGGCGAGCAGCGGGAGCACCTCGAGCTGCTGCAACGCAGCGGGCGCAGCCTGGTGGTGTTGCTCAACGACCTGCTCGACATGTCGAAGGTCGAGGCGGGCAAGATGCAGCTCGACCCCATCGACTTCGATTTCGACGAGCTGCTCGGCGATCTCAAGGCGCTGCACGAGCCGGTCGCGCGCGCGAAGAAGCTCGAGTTCGAGCTGGTGCGGCCGGCGATGATGCCCAGGGCCGTGCGCGGCGACGAGATGCGGCTGCGCCAGGTGCTGACCAACCTCGTCAGCAACGCCCTCAAGTTCACCCCCGCCGGGCGCGTGTCGGTGACCGTCACCCGCAGCGGGGAGCAGTACGACTTCGTGGTGCGCGACACCGGCATCGGCATCGCGGAGGAGGTGCTCCCGCGGCTGTTCACGGCCTTCGCCCAGGCGGACGCCGGCACCACCCGGCGCTTCGGCGGCACCGGCCTGGGGCTCGCGCTCTCGCAGGAGCTCGTCAGCCTCATGGGCGGCACCCTCAGCGCCGCCAGCGTGGAAGGTGCGGGCACGACGATGTCGTTCTCGGTGGTGCTGCCCGCCTCCATCGGGGCGCTGGTCGAGGCCGAGCCGCCTCCCGATCACCGCGAGGGCGCCCTGCCATCGCTACCGGTGCTGGTGGTCGACGACAACCCCATCAACCTGAGGGTCGCGTGCGGGCTGGTGCAGAAAGCGGGCTACCGGACGCTCACCGCCCACAACGGCGCCGAGGCCCTGGAGTTGGTGCAGCGTGAGCCGGTGTTGCTGGTGCTGATGGACTGTCACATGCCGGTGAGGGACGGCTGCGAGGCCACGGTGAAGTTCCGCTGTCTC
>JBBRUE010000822.1:0-3613 GCA_038248085.1 Myxococcales bacterium
GCCCAGGATGGACGGACCGAGCGACCCGGCAGGCGGGCGAATCGGCTGCGCCAGCCAGCTCGTGCGCGTCACGGACAGCGACAGCAGGCCGCCGGAGCTCTCGCGCATCATCAACCAGGCCGTCTCGCCGGAGGCCTCAGGGAAGCCCACTTGTGGTGTTTCGCTGGTGATCTGCTTGTTGCGCAGCTGGTCCGGGAAATTCGCCCACTCGTTCCTGGCGAGGATGTCGGCGTCGAGGCTGAAGATGGAGTCGAACGGTGGGGAGCGAGAGATTTGATACATCAGGCGCAACTGACCATCGGGCGTCTTCACCAGGCCCCAAGGCACGACGATATGGCCGTCGATCGAGCCCTCGTTGCTGAGCACCTTCTTGCTGGTGCTGGTGTTCTGCGGAGGCATCCAGGTCACCTTGCCGTCTGCATGCACGTAGGCCGCTTCTGCACGCCCGGAAGGCACGGACTCGCACACCCGCGAAACGCCGCCGTTGCTGCTCATGCGGGTGGCGCACTTCGCCGACTTCAAGCACGCAGCGCCTTCGGTGGTCGCGAAGGGCCCGTTGGCCTGGGGTGGGTCTTCGGGGCGCTTGCCGTCGAGGTCGACCAGCTCGCACAGGCCGAATTCTCCGCCGGGGAAGCGCGGGCCCTGCAACACGCCCGGGGCGCTGCCCACGCGAACCATTCCCGGGTTGAGTGACCCGACGTACCCGTCGCGCAACGGCTTTTCTTCGAGCGTGAGATCCTGGTGACCCAACGGCCCGTAGCGGTCTGCCGCTCCGGCGAAGACGCGCGTGCCTTGCGCGGCCAGGCTCTCGGAAAACGTCTGCACCTGGTCGTCGGCGACGCCCTGCGGGTCGTGCCGGAGGATCTTCCAGCTGCCCCCAGCTTCGTCGTGACTGACGACGGTGAACTCGAGGTCTGGCTTGTTGTCGATGTTGCCCACCGCCCACGACATGCCGAGGCGCACTTCTTTGGGCACCCACAGCAGGGGGGTGGCGAGCAGGCCGACGTCCTGATCTCCCGCGAAGTAAATGCCGTCGGGCTTCGACATCCACAGGCCGTAGGTGCTGCCCTTGGTCTGCCGTAGGAGCGGGCCGTGCACGCTCTTCACGACGCCGTCGAC
Organism: Myxococcales bacterium; assembly: GCA_038248085.1. Lineage (GTDB taxonomy): Bacteria > Myxococcota > Myxococcia > Myxococcales > Myxococcaceae > Archangium_A. The sequence goes on from JBBRUE010000822.1 coordinate 1,120, forward strand.
GACGCCGTTCGGCCCGAGGTAGCCAAGGCTCAGGTTCCACAGCGGTTGACTGTTGGGGGCGCCGGTGCCCGCGTCGGTGAGGGTGAAGAGCTGAGGGCTCGGGCAGCCAGTGAGCAGCAGCCCGAGCAGAGATGAGACGACGCGGTGCGAGCGGATCAAGATCCGCGACGGTAGCGCGGCGTTTGGGGTCAGACAACCCACGTCGAAACGACTCGCATGTCAGCCGACGCCTCGTTCAGAGTCGAGCGACGAAGGGCGAGGGCTGATCAGAACCCCGCTCATCGCGAGCGGAGTGGAGGGACCCACCCCTGACCCAGCACGCTCAGCTGGGATGCCTCTCGAGTTTCCCGTCGCGCGCGATGATCAACGAAGTGCCGTCGGGGCTGAAGGCCGCGGCGAACGCGGTGTGCTTGAGCTGTCTCTTCACCGTCAGGGTGCGCGCATCGACGAGGTGAATGCCGTCGTCGCGGCCGAGCGCGAGGGTGGCGCCGTCACTCGAGTACGCATGGAGGTTGGACCTGCCGTCGAGGTGACCGAGCTGCTCGCCCGAGACGAGGTCGAAGGCCGTGAGCCCGCTGTCGCGGTGAAAGTGCAACACACCGTTGCCGCGGCTGAAGCGTTCATTCAGGCCGCTCGCCGCGAGCTGAAAGGGCGTCTTCGCGTCGGCACGCTGGAGCACCCACTTCGACTCGCGCCCGAACATGCACCACCACTGCCGGTCGGGGTCGATGAAGCTTGCGTTCGTGCTGCCGCGCGGTCGGGGCAGCTCTTCGTTCGTCTTGAGATCGACCACCACGTCGCGCGCGACGCTGAGGCGTCGGCCATCGGCAGAGAGCGCGTGTTGGCTGCGGTACTCGTTGCCGATCGCCTGATTTGAAATGTCGAAGCGCGCCGTGCCGTTCGTCGTGTCGCAGCCGATGAGCCGGCGGTAGGTGGTGGAGATCACCGTCTTCCCATCAGGCGTGACCTGCGCATGGTCAACCTTCTTGGTCGGCCACGCCTCGAGCAGCCTGGTGAGGCCGGCGTCGAACACGAAGATGTGCTGCTGATCGACCACGATCACCGCGCCGTCCGCGCGCGTGCCGATGGCGAGCACGAGGCCCAGCGGAGGCAGGCCCTGCGTCGGTCTCGCCGCGTCAGCCGGGAGCGTCGCGCGATCGAACCGCAGCCCGCTGAGCTCGATCGTCTCGAACCCAGCTTGCAGCGCAAGCGCGGCGAGGGCGGGGGCCTGCTCTTTCACGCTGACCCCAGCGTAAAAGTGCTTCACCGCGCCGATACGCTTCACGTTGCGAAAGAAGCTCTCGTCGACCATGCCCGCGAAGCGCAGCGTGTGGAGCTTTGGGAAATTCTTCGAGGCGAGCAGGGCGATCACGTCCATCGGAGGGAGCTCGATGTGCAATTCCTCGAGCGTCGTCCAGGGCGTCTTCGCGGCGAGCACCGAGGGCCCGTGCGGCTGATTGGCCTTCTTGAGGCTGATCATCGTCGGGCCGAGGTAGTCGATGAACGGCGCCTGACCGAAGGGGCGCGGGTACGGGCCGGTCCACGAGAGCTCCTCGACGGTGCTCCACTCGGGGAGATCTCCGAACTTCCGCGCGTCGGCCTCGTGCCGAAACTTCGCCAGCGCCCTGGAAAGAAACCCGCGGCGAAATTCGAAGTCGGCGCCGACAACGGGCGCGATGTCGCCCAGCCACTTCTTTCCGTGCTCCTTCAGGAGCTGCTTCTGTCGCTTCGGGTCGGCGCCGCCGAGCTGCAGCGAGATGAACTCACCGCGTGGGTCGCCCCGCTCGATGAGGAAGTCGGCGTAGACCTGACGAGGGCCATCATCAGCGGGCTTCGCGTACACGGCGGCGAGCAGCGCTGACTCGCCTGGTGCTGCTGCGAGCTTCTGCTTCTTCGCAGGCGCAACCCAGGCGCCTTCGGTCGGCAGGCCCACGAGCGCCTTCTTGAGCTGACCTTCGAGCCACGTCTTCATCAACGGCCGAACCGAGAAGCCGGCGCGAAGGGCGTCGGCTTCCTGCACGAAGCGCGGGCTCTTCGAGGCGTTCACTGCGCTGAAGACGTGCCGCCAGAGGGGCTTCGATGAATCTGCCGTCCACGGCACATTCTGCAGAATGGTCAGCATCAACTCGACGACCCGCGGGTCGGTCGGCTTCTTCGCGGCTGCTGCGAGCCGAGGCTCGATGTCCGACTGCTTTCCTTCGATCACCGCGTCGTAGGCATGGTCGCTCACAGCCGCGCAGTCTGCCTCGATCGGCTCAGGGTCGTGGAGGTTCTGCGAGCTGGGCGCGGCCGCGTCGACGCGGTGCCCAGTCGGCAATGAGACCTCCGGTCAGGTCCCTGCGCGGAGCACGGTGCCGTCAAGGCCGCGCACTTCAATCGGGCGCGCGTGCTCGCTGAGTAACAGCATCACGCGATAGCCGTCAGCGTGGTCGGCGCTGCCGGCCATGGTGACGAGGGCGCGCGGGTGCAGGCGGAGCAGCTCGTAGATGCGGCC
>JBBRUE010000823.1:0-3610 GCA_038248085.1 Myxococcales bacterium
ATGCCGACGAAGAACGTTTTTTTTGAGCGGGTGACCTCCGAGAGGGACAGCTCGAGAGGAAACCTGCTGCCGTCCCTCCGCCGGCCCTCGACCACGCGGCCCACGCCGAGCACCCGGCCGGGCGCCTCGGCGGGCGCGGCGTTCGGTTCGTGGGGGCGCGGCACCAGGAGGCTGACGTTCTGACCGACGAGCTCGGAGACCGGCCACCCGAAGATCTGCTCGGCCGCGGGGTTGGCCGAGTCGATGCGCCCCACCTCGTCGAGGGTGATGATGCCGTCGACGACGGTGTCGAGAATGGCACGCAGGTTCTGGGCCTGGTCGCGGAGCGACTGGGCGTTGGCCAGACGCTCGGTGATGTCCCCGGCGATGCCGACGAAGCCGACGACGACGCCCTCCGCGTCCCGGATGGCCGTCATCGACAACTGCACGGGGATCGCGCCGCCGCTCCGGTGCCGGTAGGTCCACTCCTGCTCGTCGGCCATCCCCGCGCGGGCACGGGCCATCAGCACGCTGAGGCCGCTGGCGGTCCCGAAGGAGCGCGCGGCGAACTCGTCGGGGTCATGAAAGTGGGCGGCCGTGAGCTTGCCGATGACTTCCTCGTCGCGGTAGCCGAGCAGACGCTGGGCCCCCTTGTTGAACGAGCGGATCAGGCCCTGCGCGTCGGTGGAGAAGATGGCGAAGTGGGCGCTGTCGAGGACCGCCTTCTGCATCGCCAGCGCCGCCTGCAGCTGCGCCTCAGCCGCTCTGCGCTGGCTGACGTCCCGCGCGATGAAGGTCACGACCGGGCCGTGTTGAAGGGGGAACTCGATGACCACCAGCTCCAGGGGGAAGGTCTCGCCGCTCTTCCGGCGCCCATCGACCGCCCTTCCCGAGAGCAAGGTCAACGGCTGGGGTGGGGGCCGGTCGGTCAGCAGCTGCCCGATCGACTGCCCGATGAGCTCCGCCTCGGGGTACCCGAAGCTCGCCTCGGCCGCCCGGTTCACCGAGCGGATCGACCCCGCGGCGTCGGTGGTGATGACCCCCTCGCCGGTGTTGCTCAAGATGACGCTGGCGCGCTGCTCGCTTTCCTGGAGCGCGCCGATTCGCCCGAAGAGGCCGTCTTCGAGTTGCTCGTTGAGCGCCTGGAGGTGCTGCCGCTCGTGCCTCGAGACGAGCACCACCTGCGCCAGCACGAGCCCGTTGGCGAAGAGGCGCACGAGGTGCCAGCCCCACCACGCCGCGCCCCACGGGGTGGAGGTGGGGAAGAGCAGCCCGTCCAGGCCGAAGAGCAGCCCCGTGAGGGCGAACGACCGCTCGGGGCCGTCGGGCCGTCGCAGGAACCGGGCGGCGCCCCCGAAGAAGGCCAGGCCACCGGCGAGGTTGAGCAGCACCGCCAGCGCGCTGAAGTGCCCGGCGTCGATCATCTGCGGCACGAGCTCAGGGACCCCCAGCGAAAGTCCGCCGCTGACGACGGCCGCCGAGGCGATGAGGAGCGAGAAGGCCGGGCGGCCCAGCCAGCTCCCCCTCGCGAGCGGCACCCAGCTCAGGGCAAAGAAGAGACCACCGGCGCCGATCGAGAGGGCGCGCAACCAGACGAAGACGTCGGGGCCCTGGGCGACCGCGTGGAGCCCGTCGAGGAGGCCCATCACGAGCAGCGCGTTGGCGACCCACGCGCGCTCGGGGTGGCCGGTCGACCGCGTCAACATCAAGGCGAAGGCGAGCGCGAGGCCGGTGCACATGCCCACGGCCTCGAGGAGCGAATGCAGCGGGACCTGGGGCCACGTCGGCAGGCCCAGGCGCGCGCCCACTCCACCAGCGAGCGCGAGCACGAGGGCGCCACCGACTGCCACGGCCAAGATGCTCGACTGTTTCGTTCGTGAGATCGCCACCGGGCCCCCTTCGATGTCTAACGGGCCGTTCGGGGCACGGCGTCACGTCTCTGGCGGCCACGCAGACGCAGAGGCTCGCAACGCAGCGTGATGCGCGTCGAGCGCCGGGCAGCCCCCGGGCCGGCGCCCAGACGAAGTTCTGCGGGGCGCGTACGCCTTTCGTTGAGATGCGGGCCAGTGCGTCAAATTGATGGGCTTTTCCCCTCAAGGCGCGGGGCGCTCCGAGCGGGGCCGGGGTGGCGCGCATCGTGCTGTGTGCTTCGCGCAGACGGCGCAAGTCGCTCGGTCTGATGGCACACACCCTTCATGGAGGTTTCCCTTGTTGAAGCAGTCACTGTTCGCGCTCACCCTCGCCTCGTTCTCCCTCGGCTGTGCGCACCAGGCCCCCCCCCGGAAGCTCACCCCGTCCAGCATGACGGCGGTGCGGCTCGATGAAGCCATCCGCGCGCGGTGCCAGGTCAACTCGGCGGTGACGCCGGTGTTCGACTTCAGCTCCACGGAGCTCTCCGGAGAGGCGAAGTCGACCCTCGCCCAGGTCGCGAACTGCTTCGTCGACGGGCCGCTCAAGGGCAAGGGACTCCGGTTGATTGGCTTCACCGACCCGCGCGGCACCCGGGCCGAGAACTACGAGCTCGGCCTTGAGCGCGCGGAGTCGGTGGCCCGCTTCCTCGAAAACAACGGCGTCAAGCGCGGGAACCTCGCCGTCTCGTCACGCGGCGAAGAGGGCGCGTCGCCGGACAGTGCGCGTTGGCCGGCCGACCGCATCGTCGACCTCAGCATCGCGAACTGACGACGACGGCGAGCGGGACGGCAGCGGCTCAGCTCGCGAGCAGGAGCTGCATCGAGCTGACGCCCCACCACGCGCCGATGCCCGTCGACACCAGCCCGGTCACCAGCAACAGCCCCGCCGCCAACCGGGGTGAGCGTGCGAGCCGCATCAACGGCACGCCAGCCAGCCCGGTGAGCAGCCCCATGCCGACGATGCTCCCCGCGCCGAAGAGGGCGATGTACGTCAGCCGCGCCGACGCAGTAGGCAGCTCTGCGAGCACCAGCGCAGTCAACGCCCCGCTGCCGGCCAGCCCGTGCATCAGCCCGATCAGCAGCGGCCGCGTCGCGAGCGTCCACCGGCTCAAGTGCAAGTGCTCCGACGGCGCGGCGTGGGTGTGCTCCAACCGGCCGTGGGCGTGCGTGTGCTCGAACCCCTGGCGGCCTTCCTTCACCGCGCGGACGATGGCGCGCAGCCCGAGCCCCACCACCATCACCGCGACGAGGAACTCGAAACCGTGCTCCAGCCGCGCCGGCATCTGCGCCCCGACGACCGCGAGCGAGCCACCCACGAGGGTCAACGACAGCGTGTGACCCAGGCCCCAGAAGAGCCCGAGCTGCAGGCTGGCCCGCGTACCGCCGCGCTCTTCGCTCGCCAGCGTGGAGACCGCGGCGAGGTGATCCGGCTCCAGCGCGTGGCGCATGCCCAGCGCGAGACCGACGAAGCTGGGCAGCAGGGCGCTCACGAGGCTGGCGATAGCACAGTCCGCGGGGCGTCACGCAGGGCGGGGGGAGACACAGATGCGTGGGTGGTTTAAGCGCCGCTCATGTCGCGCGTCGTCATCGCCGGAGCTGGAACCCTCGGGACCTTGCTGGCCGCCCGTCTCCAGCCGGCCCACGAGGTGCAAATCTCGGCCGCTGAGCTCACCGCGGCACACGAGACCGAGATCGCCTTCGCCGGGGCGCACACCGTGGTC
>JBBRUE010000824.1:0-3609 GCA_038248085.1 Myxococcales bacterium
GGTCGAGCTCCCGTGAAGTACGCCATCGGCATCGATCTCGGCACCACCCACAGCGCCCTGTCGTTTCAGCCGATGGACGCGCCGGCCGGCCGCGGCGCTGCCCAGGCCGTGCTGCCCGTACCTCAGCTCACCGCGCCCGGCACCGTCGAGTCGAAGCAGCTGCTCCCCTCGTTCCTCTACCTCGCGGCGGCCGCGGAGTTCCCCGCCGGCTCGCTCGGCCTCCCGTGGAACAAGTCGCTCGGGCTGGCGGTCGGCGAGTTCGCGCGCACCCACGGCGGCAAGGTGCCCACCCGGCTCGTGTCGTCGGCGAAGTCGTGGCTGTGCCACCCCACCGTCGATCGCCGCTCGGCGATCCTCCCCTGGGGCGCTCCCGCCGACGTGACGAAGATCTCGCCCGTCGAGGCGAGCGCGAAGTACCTCGAGCACCTCCGCCACGCGTGGGACCGCGAGCTGGGCAAGGGCACCCCGCTGAGCGACCAGGAGGTCGTCGTCACCGTGCCCGCGTCCTTCGACGCCGCCGCGCGAGACCTGACCCTCGAGGCCGCCCAGCAGGCCGGGATCCCCCGCGTCACCCTGCTCGAGGAGCCGCAGGCCGCGCTCTATGCGTGGCTCGAGGCGATGGGCGACGGGTGGCGCACGCAGCTCAAGCCCGGCGACCTGCTGCTGGTGGTCGACGTCGGCGGCGGCACCAGCGACTTCTCGCTCATCGGCGTCAGTGAGGTGGGGGGCGATCTGCAGCTCGAGCGTCGCGCGGTGGGAGATCACATTCTCCTCGGCGGCGACAACATGGACCTCGCCCTCGCCTTCACGCTCAACGAGAAGCTGAAGGCCGCGGGGAAGAACCTCGACCCGTGGCAGATCTCGGCGCTGACCTCGGCCTGCCGCGTCGCCAAGGAACACCTCTACGAGAACGCGAAGCCCGAGAAGGCCGCGGTCAGCATCGCCGGCCGGGGCTCCTCGCTCGTCGGCGGAACGATCAAGTCCGAGCTGCTGCGCGAAGAGCTCGACCGGGTGTTGACCGAGGGCTTCTTCCCGAAGACGAAGCTCGGCGACGCGCCGGTGCAGCAGCGGCGCTCGGGCCTCGCCCAGGTCGGCCTCCCCTACGCGCAGGACGCGGCCATCACCCGGCACCTCGGGGCGTTCCTCACCCGGCAGGCGGGCTCGCTCTCGCTCAAGACGGCCTTCGCCCGGCCGACCGCGGTGCTCTTCAACGGCGGCGTCTTCAAGGCGACCACCCTGCGCGCGCGGGTGATGGACACCCTCAACGCCTGGCTCAAGGCCGACGGCGCGCCCGCGGCCCGTGAGCTCGAAGGCGCCGACCTCGATCTCGCCGTCGCCCGCGGCGCCGCCTACTACGGGTGGGTCAAGGCGGGTCACGGCCTGCGCATTCGCGGCGGCACCGCGCGCTCGTACTACGTGGGCGTCGAGTCATCGATGCTCGCCGTGCCAGGCTTCACCCCGCCGGTGAAGGCGCTCTGCGTGGCGCCCTTCGGCATGGAAGAAGGCACCCAGGCCGACGTCCCCCCGCAGGAGTTCGGCCTGGTGGTCGGGGAGCCGACCCGGTTCCGCTTCTTCTCCTCGTCGACCCGCCGTGACGACAAGGTCGGCGACTTCCTCGAAGACGCGGAGGCCTCGAAAGAACTCGAGGAGCTTCCCCCCATCGAGACCTCGCTCGCGGGTACCGGCGGGGCGCTCGTGCCCGTCAACCTGCAGGCGGCAGTGACGGAGCTCGGCGCACTCGAGGTCCGCTGTCTCGAGCGCGGCGGCGAAGGCCGCTGGAAGCTCGAGCTCAACGTTCGCCAGGAGTGATGCCGTGTCGCGCTTCGTCATCGGCATCGATCTCGGAACTTCGAACTGCGCCGTCGCCTACACCGAGCCCGGCGCAGGGGCCGCGGCGCGCATCGTCGACTTCCCGGTGCCGCAGCTGGTGCGCGCGGGCGAGCAGGCCGCGCAGCTGCTCTACCCGTCGGTGGTGTACCAGCCCTTCGAGGGCGAGTTCCCCGCGGGCTCGTTGGCGCTTCCCTGGGGCTCGACGTCAAGCGTGACTGGCGCGTTCGCGCGCTGGCAGAGCGGCCGCGTGCCGGGCCGGGCGATCACCTCGGCGAAGAGCTGGCTCATTCACCCCGGCGTCGATCGGCAGGCGGCGATCCTCCCCTGGGGCGCGGCCGCCGACGTGCCGCGCATGTCCCCGGTCGCCGCCCAGGCCACCCTGCTTCGGCACCTCGCCGACGCGTGGAACCAGGCCCACCCCGAGGCCCCGCTCGCGCAGCAGGAGGTCGTGCTCACCATCCCCGCGTCGTTCGACGAGGCGGCACGCGCGCTCACCCTCCAGGCGGCCCGCGATGCGGGCTTCGAGCTGGGCAAGCTCTCGCTGCTCGAGGAACCGCAGGCGGCGTTCTACGACTTCACCTCGCGGCACCGCGACGCGCTGGCCAACGCGCTGGCCGGCGTAGGCCTGGTGCTGGTGGTCGACGTCGGCGGCGGCACCACGGACTTCAGCCTGGTGCAGGTCGCGATGCTGCCCGAGGGACCCGCGCTCAAGCGCATCGCGGTGGGCGATCACCTCCTGCTGGGCGGCGACAACATGGACGCGGCCCTCGCCCGCCTCGTGGAGTCGAAGGTGTTCCCCGACGGCCGCCGCTTCACCGGGGCCCAGTGGGCGCAGGCGATCCAGGTGGCGCGCACGGCCAAGGAAGCCCTGCTGAGCACGGGCGCGCCGGCCAGCCAGAAGATCACCCTCGCGGCGGGGGGCAGCAAGCTCATCGGCGGCACGCTCTCGGCCGAGCTGACGAAGGCCGAGGTCGAAGAGGTGGTGGCGCGCGGCTTCTTCCCGGCGGTCACACCCGAGTCGGTGCCCACCGTGCAGACCCGCAGCGCGGTCGTCGAGCTGGGGTTGCCCTTCGCGCAAGACGCGGCGATCACCCGGCACGTCGTCGCCTTCCTCAAGTCGCACACCTCGACCCCCGCGGGGACGAGTGCCCTGCCCCGCCCCGACGCGATCCTCCTCAACGGAGGCGTCTTCAACTCGCCGGTCCTCACCCGCGCGCTGATCGACTCGGTGTCCGCGCTGTGGCCGACGGCTCCGAAGATCCCGCTGCTCCCGCATGACTCGCTCGATCTCGCCGTCGCGCGCGGGGCCGCGTACTCCGGGCTCGCCCGCAAGGCGCTGGGCAAGAAGATCGGCGGCGGCGCGCCCCGCGCGTTCTATGCGGTGGTCTCCGCCGAAGGCGCGAAGAAGGGCGTGTGCCTCGTGCCCCGCGGCCTCGAGGAGGGCGAGACGGTCGACCTCACCACGCGCACCTTCACGCTCACCCTGGGCCGCCCGGTGCAGTTCCAGCTCTTCTCCACGACCGCCGACCGCCTCGACAAGCCCGGCGAGGTGATCGATCTCGACGACGAGCACTTCAAGGCGCTCCCGCCGATCCACACCCCAAGAGCGCGGTCTTCGCCTCGCTCGCCGACGTCGTGCTGGTCTCCGGGCCGATGACGGGCGAGGCGGTCCAGCTCGCGAACCTCAGGGAAGCGAAGGACGCCATCCCGGGGACGCCGGTCTTCGCCAATACCGGGGTCAACATCGACAACGTCGCCGACATCCTGGCGATCGGCGAC
>JBBRUE010000825.1:0-3602 GCA_038248085.1 Myxococcales bacterium
GCACCCGCAAGGGCAAGGTCCGCTACATGGCGCCGGAGTACCTGCTCGAGTCCGTCCAGTCCCCGAGCACCGACGTATATTCGCTCGGCGTCACGCTGTGGGAGCTGGTCACCGGCCACCAGCCGTTCCAGGGCCTCAACGGTCCGGCCGTGCTCCATGCCGTCGTCACCACGCGGCTCCCGCGGGCCGACACCGTGAGACCGAGCCTGCCACCGGAGCTGGTGGAGATCATCGCCGCGGCGACGGCCCCTGCGCGCGATCGCCTCCCCACGGCCCGCGCCCTCGAGCTGCGGTTGCGCGAGTTCCTCGAGGCGTACCCACCGCCGACCCAGGCCGAGCTCGGCGACGAGGTGATGTTGTGGAAGCAGCGGTTGGGCACGACGCAGAGCCGCCGCGGCCGCTACGGAGGCGCCCTCGGTCAGCTCGAGTCGACGGAGATGGTCTCGGTCGCGACCGGCTTGCCGGTGTCGCCGCGCTCGGCCTTCGACGACCCGGCGCTCGGGCCCGGCTCGGTGGAGGTGGCGCACCAGCTCGATGACACGCAGGTCGGGGTGTCCCTCGCGCCGCTTCGCGAAGAAGAGGTGACGGATCGCGCGGTGGTGCCGGCGCTGGTGCGCGAGCACTCGGTGGTGCTGTCACCCGAACTCGAGGCGCTCGCCACGCGCAGCCGCAGCCCGGCGCGGGGCGTCGTCACCAAGAAGAAGAAGCGCTGACCGTCACTCCGGCGGCGTCGCCAGCGCGGCCACCAGCGGGCTGTCTTCGAAGCCCTTGCCACCTTCCTTCGCGATGGCGACCAGCGCGCTCGCGGTGATCAGCTCGTCCTCGACCTCCACGAAGGCTTCGGTGGTGTTGACCGCCGTCGTCTTCACCCACAGGCGCATCACGTCGTCGCGCACGCGCGTGGTGTGCTGCACGGCGAAGCACGCGGGGATCCGTCCGCCCAGCCCGTTGTAGGTCACCATCGCGGTGCCCACCGGCGCGTCGAGGAGCCAGCGCTCCACGGTGCGCGCGTCCTTGATGTACGCGTCGAAGGAGCGCGGGAACTCGGCGTCGTAGCGACCCTTGTCGTCGGCCACGTACTCGCCGAAGGGGTTGAAGAAGTAGAAGCCATCGAAGCGGCGCGGCTTGACGTCTTCCAGCGTGCCCTCCTGGATCACCACCTCGGCGCCGAGGCGCTGCGAGAGCTGCCGCGCTTCGAACACCAGCCCGCCGCGCCGCTCGAGGCCCCACACCCGGTGCGAGGAGGTCAGCGAGGCGATGGTGCAGAACTTCCCCACGCCCGCGCCGACGTCGAGCACGCGCGTCGCGCCCGCGCGGGTCAACAGGCGCGAAGCCGTCTGCGAGGCCTCCACGCACGACCAGTAGGCGCCTGAGCGAGCGCGCGGCTGCTCGGACAGCAGCAGGTCGAACTCCTCGTCGAAGACCTCTTCGCCCGCGCGCAGCCGCTGCCCGATGACACGGCCGAGATCGTCGAGGCGGGCGCGCAACGGAAGGCTCGGGTGCGTCATGGGGTTCTCCTAGTCCCCCAGCGCACTGCGCGTCGAGGAACCTCACTCGATGCGCCGAAAGAATTCGGATCATCGGGACTGCGGCTCACCATTGCAGCCAGCTGACCTCAGGAATCCGGTGATCAGGGCACGAGGTAGACGATGGCCAGGCGCAGCACCTGGATGTCGGTCGCGCGCGGCACCGCGAGCTGCTCGGTGAAGCGCCGCGGGTCGATCTCGCCCTGCCCGGTGAGAGCGGCCTCGAGCTGCTGCACCTCGAGCTGGAGATCTTCGACCTTCGCCTCGGCGCCTCCCTGGTAGCGGTGCGAGGCGACCGCGCGGCCGACGCCTCCGAGACTCGAGCGCCGCCCGCCGAAGAGACCGAGCACGCCGGCGCCCACCGAGAGCCACTTCTCGGCCTTGCGCGAGGACACCTCCTTCTCGGCCTGGGCGAGATCGGTGCGCTTCTTCTCGAGCGTCTTCAGCAGCTTCTGCGCGTCCTTCGAAACCCCCTGCTTTTCCACCACCCGCGCAGCGAAGGCCTCGGGGCTCTCGGTCGGTCCGCTGATCAGCTTCGTCTGCGGGTCGACGAGGAGCTTCGTCTCGAGCTTCGACGGCAGGCGGTCCTTCACCGCAGTCTTGAGCACGGAGGCCTTCGTCGCGCCGACCCACGCGGGCATCGCGGTCAACGTGACGGTGTCGGGCTTCGTCGCCTGGAACGGAACACCGGCCACCGAGAGCGGGGCGCCCTCGAGGACCTCGGTGACAGCCATCGTCCCCTCGAGCGGGAAGCAGAGCTCGTGCACCGTCTCTTCGCTCACGCTCGTGCCCAGGCGGTAGCGCACGCCGAACTTCAGCAGCAGGTAGGGCAGGGCGGTGCCGGTGTCCGTCTCATAGAGCGGGCCCAGCTCGGGCTCGAGCATCGGAACGGTGACGACGGCCGGCGCGGTCGCGCTCGGAGCGGTGGCCGACGGAGGCACCGGCGGGGTCCCCTGGCCCTTCATCGGGGCCGCGAGCGTCTTGATCTCCTCGGCGCTGAACGGCCCCCGCAGCACCGTCCACGTGTCGCGCGAACCGAACACCGTCGGGGCGGGCCGATGCACCGACTGCAGCAGGAACTTCCGCGGCTCGAGCTTCGAGATCAGGTCGTCGAGCTGCGCGGGGGTGACGTTGCTGGCCGCGGCGGCCGACACCAGCGCGTCGCGGATGCGCGCCTTGTCCTGCTCCGATTGCAGGCGGCCGATGAGCCAGGTGCCGATGTTCGCCAGCCCGCGGTAGTCGAGGTCGATGGGGTTCTGGGTGGCGAGCACCATCGACACCCCGAAGGCGCGCGCCTGCTTGAGCAACGCGAGCAGCGGGGGCTTGGTCGGCGGGTTCGCCGGGCCGGGTGGGAAGTAGCCGAAGATCTCGTCGAGCAGCACCACGCCGCGCACGGTCGAGGCGCCGGCCTGCTTCCGCATCCAGCCCTGAACGCGCTCGAGCAGCGCCGCGACGGCGAAGATCCGCTCGTCCTCGTCGAGGTGCGCCACCGAGTAGATCGACAGGCGCGGGCGTCCATCGGGGGCGCGGAAGAACGTGCCCGGGTCGAGCGGCTCACCGGTGCGCCACGCCGCGAACTTCGGAGACGCGAGCAGTCCGTTGATCCGCACCATCAGCGACTGGCGCTCGCGCTGCGGGAAGAAGTCCTCGAGCGGCAGCGCGCCCACCGTCTGGAACGGAGGGTTGGCCACCTGGCGGACGAGATCGGCCAGCGTCGGCGTCTGCTGCTGTTGCCAGGCCGCGGTGATGATCTGCACCAGCAGCAGGTACTCGCGGCTGATCAGCGGGTCGGCCTCGATCGACAACAAGCCGAGGAGCGCGCGCACCAACCCGTCGGCGACCTCTGCCTGGCTCTCGGGGCTGGGGTCAGCCGGCGGCGCGAGGCTGCCCAGCAGATTCACCGGCAAGCCCAACGACGAGCCGGGCGTGTACAGCCGCCCCTCGACGCCCGCGCGCAGTTGGAGAAACGAGTCACGCGTCAGCCCCGCGGCCGCCCAGGCGCGCTCGATGCGCTGGCCGGCGTCCACGGCGTTCTCCGTCCACTGCGCGAGGCCCGGCTCCCCCGGCGCGAAGGAC
>JBBRUE010000826.1:0-3599 GCA_038248085.1 Myxococcales bacterium
CCGGGCGATGACCGCCCCGCGGGTGTCCAGTGTTGCGAATTCACCAATCAACCAGTCCCGGCTTCATGCTCGAACGGAAGTCCCGGCAGCCTGCGGTCCATTGGTGTTTTCGCAACATCCCAGGCTCGCGCGGGAGCCGCCAGCTGACCTCCGCGTCGGTGATGCGCTTGACCGAAGTCCCGACCTCAATTCGCCGGGGCAGCAGCCGCTCTCGCGGCATCGAGTTCGCGCTTGGCCTTGATGATCCGCGCGCGCACCTCTTCCCGCAGCGCCGCCACGTCGTGCCCGAAGTCGGCGGCGTGCACCGGCTCGAGCACGCGCACCACGCACCGCACCGTCTCGCGGATCACGAAGCCGTGCTTGGGCAGCGAGGTGCGCATGCCGCTGATGGCGATGGGGATGACGGGGCAGCCGTTCGCCACCGCGAGCCGGAACGCACCGTCCTTGAAGGCCTTCACCTCGCCATCGGTCGAGCGCGTGCCCTCGGGGAACATCAGCACCGGCACGCCGCGGGCGAGCCAGCGGCGACACAGCTCCATCATCCGCGCGATGCTCGGGGCGTCACCGCGCACCAGCGGCACGTAGCCATTGAGCGTCATGTTCCACCCGAGGAAGGGCACCTTGAACACGCTCGCCTTCGAGACCCACTTGAAGGGCCGGTAGAGGCCGAACAGGGCGAGGATGTCGCCGAGTGACTCGTGGTTCGACACCAGCACCGCCGCCCCCCGCCACGGCAGGTGCTCCCGCCCCTCGACGCGCACCCTCCAGCGCGGGTTCACGTAGAAGTACAGCTGGGCCCAGAAACACGAGAACAGGTGCAGCACGAGCCGGTTGCGGTCGAAGGGCCACGTCACCAGCAAGAGCGCCAGCCCGATGAAGAACAGCACCACGCAACTCACCGCGAAGAAGGACCAGAACGCGAGCGAGAAGACGGCGTGCATCAGGGTGACCATGCCACACCGGCGCGAGCAGGGCCGGACGTCACTGCAATGAAGCGCGGTGCTTGCGGGCGTGGGCGACGAGCGCCTCGAGCGTGGGCTCCCGCAGCGCGTCCATCTCCCACTGCAGCTTGCCCAGGGCCGCCCGGGTGTCGACGGGGAGCACCGCCAGCGCCGCGCGCCGCGGTTCGACCTCCTCCGTCCACGGGAAGAGCGCCAGCGCCTGGTCCAGTACGCGCGCCGCCGCCTCCGCTCCGGCAGCCTCCAGCGCCTGCCGGGCCCGTCGTGCGTCTCGGCCCCGGGTGCAGAAGAAGTAGCTGACCGGGCCCTCGTCGCTGACCTCCCCGAAGGCGTGAATGGCCCACTGCAGCTCGCGCTCGACGGCCGACAGCGGCGTCGTCCGGCCCGCCCAGCGAATGTAGAGCGCGGGGATCGCTGCGTCGTTGGGCACGCCCTCGGCGAAGACCTCTTCCAGCGGGAGCTCGGCGGGAATCTCCACCGGCCTGAACGCGGCGAGGCCGGCGTTGGCGAGCGAGAACTCGGCCTGGTGCGCGCCGATCCACGCCGCGAGGTTCAACAACAGCACCTCGGCCTCCGCGTCGACCTGCTTCTCGACCGCGGCCAACTCGGCCCGCGCCGGCGCCTTCAACACGCTGAGCGCCGCGTGCCGGGCCTGCCGATCCGCGTCGACCTCGAAATGACCGAGCGTCCTCGCGAACGCGTCGGCGAGCGCCGGGTGTCCCAGTTCTCTGAGCGCCGCGGGCACCAGCGCCGCCTGGTCACCCGAGCTGTTGCTGAAGAACTGGTCGAGGCCCCCGGCCGCGACCTCCCCACACAGCTCGAAGACCAGCCACAACACCTGCTCGGCGCGCGTCATCGCGTCGAGGCCGACCAGCGCGTGTTTCGAAATGAGCCGGCGAAACAACATCCCGGGGATGTCGGTGCGGCTGGGCCACGCGAGGAGGTCAGGCAGGTCCATCAGGCTGGAGAGCTTGGCCTCAGGACAGCCACCGGTTCCACCAGGATCGACGGTGCTGGCCGATCTCCGTAGGGGAGACCAGCTCGGCTTCGATCGCCTTGAGCTCCACCGCGAACCAGTCCATCGACACCGGCCGCTTCGCCAGCTCGCGCGAGAGCCCCATCTCCAGCAGCCGCTGGAGCCGATACGGGATCTGCTCACCCAGGAACGTCGTGGTCCCCACCGCGTCGGCCGGCCGCGACAGCCGGCCCATCACCACCGCCGAGAGATCGCCCCCGGTGAAGGGGAAGCGGCGCGTCAGCAGCACGTACATCACCATCGACAACGAATAGACGTCCGCGCGGGCGTCCACCTCGTGCCCCAGCACCTGCTCCGGCGCCATCCACAGCGGGGTACCGACCACCTGGCCCGCCTGCGTCTTGTAGGCTGCCTTCAGGTCGAGCCCGCGCACGCGCGCCACGCCGAAGTCGAGCACCTTGAGCTGCTCGCGTCCGTCCGCGTCGCGCACCACCACCAGGTTGTCGGGCTTCACGTCACGGTGAATGACCCCCACCCCGTGTGCCGCGGCCAGCGCGTCAGCCGCCTGCCGCATCAACCCCACCACGCGCAGCAGTTCGATCGGCGCCTCACGCGCCAGCACCTTGAGGGTCTTGCCGTCCAGCAGCTCCATCACGAAGTAGACGCGACCGTCTTCGCGCACGAGATCTTCGATGCCGATGATGTTCGGGTGCTTCACCCGGTTCACCGCCTGCGCCTCGGCGACGAAGCGCTGCACCTGCGAGTCGACGCGCGAGAGCTCCGAGCGCAGCACCTTGATCGCCACCCGGCGGTTGATCGACAGGTGGGTCGCCTCGAAGACCTGCCCCATGCCCCCTTCGCCGAGCAGCCGCTCGACGCGGTAGCGCCCCAGCACGTCACCCGGCTTCAGCGTGGCCAGGTGTCCGGGCTCGGGCTCGGTGGGGTTGCGCAGCTCGATCTCGATGGCGGGGGTCTCGAGCGGCTTGAGGGTGCGCAACGCGTCACGCAGTTGAGCCAGCGAGCCGTAGCGCTCGTTGGGACGCTTCGCGAGGCAGCGATTGAGGACCGGGGCCCACTCCTCGAGGCCCGGCTTCAGCGGCGGCGGAGGGGCGTGCAGGTGCAGCGCCCGCGTCTCGACCACCCCGCGGCCCGAGAACGGCGGCGCGCCGGTGAGCAGCTCGTGGAGCAACACCCCCATGCCGTACACGTCGCACGCCGTCGTCGCCCGGCGCCCGGCGCAGCGCTCCGGTGAGAGGTATTCCGGCGCGACCAGCACCACCCCGCTCGGCAGGCTCTTCGTTCCGCGGAACAGCAGTAGCGCCGTGTCGAGCAGCCGCACCTCTGGGTGCACCGGGTCGCCGTCGAGGAACAGGTTCTGCGGCGCCAGGTGGCCGTGCACCACGCCATGCGCGTGGAGAAACTCCAGCGCGTCGCAGATCCGCACGCCCCAGCGGATCGCCTCGGAACTGGTCAACGGACCCAGCTCCCGAAGGAGATCGGCCGCGGTCCGCCCGCTCACCGGCCCGGAGATCAATACGAAGCGTCCGTCCGGTTCGCAGCGCGTCTGCTCCACGGTCAGCAGCGCCGGGTGCTTGTGCTGCGTCGAGGTGATGCGCGTGGTGTCGAGGAAGCGCCCATACAGCTCGGGATCGGCGACGACCTCG
>JBBRUE010000827.1:0-3596 GCA_038248085.1 Myxococcales bacterium
CGCAAGGGTGGCCGCACCCCCGCCCAGGCCGGCCTCAAGCTGCTCCGGGAGCCCATTCGGCCCCGCTGGACCCCGCTTTTGCGCGGTTCCCCCGTCAAAGGCGCCCACCGCGCGTGGTTACCGTTTCTCAATCTCACCGATGCGTCGTATTGGAACGTGGAGCTCGAGGAAGAGTGACCCATGTCCCCGTCTGAAGCCGAGATCATCGAACTGCCGCTGGCTGCGAAGGTCCCCGGGACCTCGCGGAAGGCACGCGCGCGGCGGGTGATCGCGGTCGGTGGAGGGAAGGGGGGCATCGGCAAGTCGCTGCTCTCGGCCAACCTCGGCATCGCCTTGGCGAACCGGGGCGCGAAGGTGGTGCTGGTCGATCTCGACCTCGGCGGGGCGAACCTCCACACCTGCCTCGGCGTCGGCCAGCCGCAGGTGACCCTCTCGGACTTCATCGATCGCAAGGTCACCGCGCTCGACGAGGTGCTCGTGCCCACCCCTCACGAGCGCTTGTTCCTGGTGTCCGGGGCGATGGACGGCCTCGACGCGGCCAACCCGAAGCATTCCCAGAAGACCAAGCTCATCCGCAACCTGCGGTTGCTCGACGTCGACTACGTGCTCCTCGACCTCGGCGCCGGCACCGCGTTCAACGTGCTCGACTTCTTCCTCGTGGCCGACACCGGGATCGTGGTGATGCTCCCCGAGCCGACCTCGATCGAGAACGCCTACCGGTTCATCAAGGCCGCGTTCTTCCGCCGGCTGCAGACGCTCGCCCCCGACGACGACTTTGCCGAGCTGGTGGGCCACGCCCTGTCTCCGCGCGACGGCGCCCTGGCCCGGACGCCCTGGGATGTGGTGGCCGAGCTCCGCGTGAAGGACGTCGAGAAGGCCGCACGGCTGGAGCAGGCGCTGGGCGGCTTTCACCCCTGGGTGGTGGTCAACCAGGCGCGCACCCGGGCCGACTTCGACATCGGTCCCACCGTGGCCTCGGCCTGGAAGAAGTTCTTCGGACTCGAGCTGGGGTACCTCGGCGAGGTCAATCATGACGACGCCGTGTGGCAGGCCGTGCGCGCCCGGAAGTCGTTGCTCGATGCCTTCCCCGACAGCGTCGCCGCAAGTGGCGTGTTGCGCGTCGCGGAAAACCTGATTGCATTGGAACGGTGAAGTCGTTCCAGGCACAGACGCATTACGAGGTCCTCGAGATCTCCGTCGGCGCGACCGCGGCAGAGGTGCGCACGGCGTTCGACCGGCTGACTCAGCTCTATTCGGATGATCAGGTCGTGCTGTATGGGTTGATCGACCCGAATCGCGCGGCGGCCCTGCGCAGCCGGCTCAAGGAGGCCCTCGAGATTCTCAGCGACGAGCCCCGCCGCGATGCGTACGACGTGAAGATTGGCCTGCCGCCCCGGGAAGGCGCCAAGCCGGTGCCCGCGCCCAAACCGCTGGTGCCGCGCACTGCCTCCGGGGCGAGCGCGGCGACGGGGTGGGGTGGCTTTGCCTGGGTGACTCCCGCGACGGGAGCCCAGCCGCCCGCGCCGCAGGGCTCGTACACGTACACAATGAGCCCGCAGTCGGTGCCCGTACCCGCGGTGGCCGCACCCGTCGTGGTGGTGACCGCTCCGGCACCACGGCCCGCGGCGGTCGTCGAGGCGGTTTCCGCGCTGCCTCCGCCGGCTCCCACGGTGGTCGTCGTGCCGCCTCCGTCCGCCCCCGTGGCGGTGCCTTCGGCGCCCACGGTCGTCGCCGTGCCGCCTCCGACCGCCCCCGCAGCGGCGCCGTCTGCTTCGGTGGAGGCTCCCTCGGCCCGCGTGGCGGCTCCTTCGGCTCCGGTCGCGCCGCCCGTGGAGGTCGCTCCGCCGCTCGACGAAGTGCGGCAACTCGACCTGCTCTCCGGGCCTCTGAACGCCTGGGGCGGGCGCTCGACTGAGCGAGAGCCCGTCGCGGAGCTTCCTCCGCCGCTGCCCGTCCCTCCCGTGATCCTGGCCCCTGCGGCGGAGCCGGTGGAGGTCGTGGTGGCCGCGGTCGCGCCGGTGGTCGCGGCGGCCCCGGTTCCCGAGCCCGTGGTGGTGCCCGAACCTGAAGTCCCGCGGCTGGCCGATGATGCCGTCGAGGTGTCGATCGTTCCCGCCCGAGCCACGCCGGCCCGCGAGTTCCGCATCGAGCAACGGAGCAAGGCCTACGAGGTCCCCAGCGACGTCGAGTTCAACGGAGACCTGTTGCGCCAGGTGCGCATGGCCCGGGGTCTGTCGCTGGTTCAACTGGCCGAGCGCACGCGCATCGGCGTCAAGCACCTCGAGAACCTCGAAGGCGACCGCTACGATGCGCTCCCCGCGGCGGTGTATCTTCGGGGTATCCTCATGAACGTCGCGCGCGAACTCGGGCTCGACGGCCTTCGGGTGTCAAAGAGTTACCTCACGTTCGTCGATGCCCACCGGTCGAAAGGTTGACCCACCCCCACCGCGGCACTACGAAATCTCCCTGATGACTGAAGAAGAACGAACGAAGGCGATGCGGTTGGCGCGGGCCATTGCTTCGGACATCTCGCTCTACAACGAGCAGAAGATCATCCGCGGCATCGAACACGACAACCTGTTCGAGACGCTCAAGGACGAGATCGAAGAGGGGCGTGAGCTCTTCAAGAGCCGCGTGAGCAAGGAGATCTTCACGCGCACGAACTTCTTCGATCGCGCGATCGTCGACGTGCTCATCAAGCCCAAGGGGCACGTGAAGTCGAAGATCTGGTGAGCGACGTGGTGGTCGTCGTCGCGGGCCCGGCCGATCACGGGGCTCGCGTCGACCAGTTCGTCGCACGCAGCCGGCCCGAGCTCAGCCGCGCGCGCGTGCAGGCGTTGATCGAAGCCGGGCACGTGCGTCTCGATGGCGCGCCGACCAAGGCCTCGCACCGCCTCCAGGGCACCGAGCGCGTCGAGGTCACCGTCCCCGCCCCGGTGGCCGCGGTGCCCGAGGCGGAAGACCTGCCGCTCTCGGTCATTCACGAGGACCGCGACATCGTGGTGATCGACAAGGCTGCGGGCATGGTGGTGCACCCCAGCGCCGGCCACGCCGACGGCACGCTGGTCAACGCGCTCCTCCACCACGTCAAGGACCTCAAGGGCGTCGGCGGCGAGCTGCGCCCCGGCATCGTGCACCGCCTCGACAAGGACACCTCGGGGCTGCTGGTGATCGCCAAGCACGACGTTGCCCTGCGCGCGCTCCAGGCTGCCTTCAAGTCCCGCGAGGTGCTCAAGACCTACCTCGCGCTGGTGCTGGGCCAGCCGCCCGACGAGGGCACCTTCCGCACGCTGCACGGCCGCCACCCGACCCAGCGCCTGCGCTTCACCGGCCGGGGTGAGACCGGCAAGTCGGCGGTCACGCACTTCAAGGTCACCAAGCGGTTCGCCCATGGGGCCCGCGTCGAAGTCGGCCTCGAGACCGGGCGCACCCACCAGATTCGCATGCACTTCACGAAGGCGGGCTTCCCCCTGTTCTCCGACGAACTCTACGGAACCCGCGCCTCGCAGCGCCCCGCGCTGATCGCCCGCCCGGCCTGCTTGGCCATCGACGTGGTCTTCCACCGCGAAGCCCTGAGCGAGCAGGGCCTGTTCTTC
>JBBRUE010000828.1:0-3588 GCA_038248085.1 Myxococcales bacterium
ACTGGCCGTTGGCGCTGCCGCGCGTGACCTCGTTCACCTTCGCGGCTGATTCGCGCACGCTGTTCTTCACCAGCGAGAACGAGGCCAAGCGCAGCTCGAAGCTCCTGCGGGTGGACCCGGGGACAGGCGACGCGGTGACGATCTCCGAGGAGACCGACGAGCACTTCGAGCTCTCGATCGGCCGGTCGAACGCCCGGGGCCTGCTGCAGCTCGACGCGGAGAGCCTCAGCACGTCCGAGACGAAGATCCTCGATGCCCGCACGCCGAAGGGCGGCTTCTCGGTGGTGGCGCCGCGCGTCGACGGCCAGCGCTATTCCGTCGAGGAGCACGGCGCCGACCTGGTGCTGCTCACCCAGGACCAGGGGGCCGAGGGGCGCGTGGTCACCGTGCCGCGCAAGAACCCGCGGGGCCCGCGCACCGAGGTCGTCCCCCGGCGGCCGGGGGTGCCCCTCAGCGCGATCGACTCGCTGGCCCGCCACCTCGTGGTCTGGGAGCGCGTCGACGGCCAATCACGCCCGCGCGCCATCGACTGGAAGACGCGCGCCTCGCAGGAGTTCGAGCCGAAGGAAGGGCTCCTGAGCGCCCATCCCCAGGTCGGGTACGAGAGCACCCGCTACCTCTATGCCGTCGAGTCGCCGGTGCAGCCGTGGTCGGTCTTGGAGCGCGACCTGCTCACCGGCGTGACGACGCCGCGCTGGGTGATGCCGCTCAACGGCTTCGAACCGTCCGGCGCCGAGGTGCTGCGGCTCTTCGCCACCGCGAAGGACGGCACGAAGATCCCCATCACGCTCGCGCGCAAGAAGGGGGTCGGGCCCGGCGCCCCGCTGCTCCTCGAGGGCTATGGGGCCTACGGCGATCCGCTCACGCCCGGCTTCGTCGCCGCCTCGTTGTCGTTGCTCGACCGCGGCGTGGTGCTCGCCTTCGCCCACGTGCGGGGCGGCGGCGAGTACGGAGACGCCTGGCACGACGCGGGGAAGCTGGGGACGAAGGTGAACTCGTTCACCGACTTCATCGCCTGCGCGGAGTTCCTCATCGCCGAGCACCACACCACCTCGCCGCGGTTGATCATCACCGGGGCCAGTGCGGGCGGGCTGCTGATGGGCGGGGTGCTCAACCTGCGACCCGAGCTCTTTCACGCCGCGCTCGTCGAGGTGCCCTTCGTCGACGTGCTGACCACCATGCTCGACAGCTCGGTGCCGCTGACGGTGGGCGAGTTCGACGAGTGGGGCGACCCGCGGGAGGCCGAGGCCTACCGGTGGATGCGCGCCTACAGCCCCTACGACAACGTGAAGGCCCAGCCGTACCCCGCGCTCCTCGTGCGCAGCGCCTACAACGATCAGCAGGTGCTCTTCCACGAGCCCACCAAGTGGGTGCAGCGCCTTCGCGCGATCAAGACCGACACCCACCCGTTGTTGCTGTGGATGTCGCTGGACCCCGCGGGCCATGGCGGACGGGCGAGCCTCGACGACGTGATCCGCGACGACGCCAAACGGTTGGCGTGGCTGCTCTCGCAGTGGGGCCTGCCGGAGAACGTGGTTAAGGTGACCCCATGAGTGACCCCACCGACGCCGAGCTGATCGAGCGCGCGAAGACCGGTGACGCCAAGGCGATGGAGCTGATCCTCACGCGCCACGAGCAGCGCGTGTACCGCTTTGGCCTGCGCATGTGCGGCAACGAGGACGACGCGCGAGACGTGCTGCAGGAGACCCTGCTGGCCGCGTTCAAGAACCTCGGGACCTTTCGCGGCGATTCGCAGATCTCGACGTGGCTCTACCAGGTGGCGCGGAGCTTCTGCATCAAGCAGCGCCGCCGTCGCGAGGGGGAACCAGCGCGGCACGAGGCGATCGAGACCTCCGAGGTGAAGCACCTCGCCACCGACGCGGCCGAGCCCGACACCCGCACCCATGCCAAGCAGGTCGGGCAGGTCATCCAGGCGGCGATGAACACGCTCCAGGAGGACTACCGCGAGGCGCTGGTGTTGCGCGACGTCGAAGGGCTCTCGGCGGAAGAAGCCGCGGGCGTGGTGGGCATCGAGGTGGGGGCGCTCAAGAGCCGGCTGCACCGCGCGCGCATACAGCTCAAGCTGAGCCTCTCGGCGGTGCTGCAGGAAGAGACGACCGACCTCGGGTGCCCCGAGCTGCAGCAGGAGCTCTCGGCCTACGCCGCCTCGGAGATCGACCAGGCCGCGTGTGCCCGCATCGAAGCGCACCTCGAGAAGTGCCCGCACTGCACGGCGGCGTGCGAGTCGCTCAAGCGCACGGTGTCGATGTGCCGCGCCATTCCCGGGGGCGAGGTGCCGGCGCCGGTGCGGGCCGCGGTGCGGCAGGCCCTGCGAATGAGCGCCATCACTTGATGTGGCTGCGCCGATGACCGGGCGCGGTGAAAGAGCGAGCCATGGCTGACCCCCTGCTGTGGCACCGGCTCCAGTTCGCCTTCACCATCGTCTACCACTACCTGTTTCCCCAGCTGACGATGGGGCTGGCGCTGTTGATCGTCGTGCTCAAGGGGCTCGCGCTGCGACCGGGGGGCGAGGCGTACGCGAAGGCCGCGCGCTTCTGGGTGCGGATCTTCGGGCTCAACTTCGCGGTCGGCGTCGCCACCGGCCTGCCGATGGAGTTCCAGTTCGGCACCAACTGGGCGCGCTTCTCCCAGCTGACCGGCGGGGTGATCGGCCAGACGCTCGCGCTCGAGGGCATGTTCGCCTTCTTCCTCGAGTCGTCCTTCCTCGCGATGTTGGTGTGGGGCGAGCAGAAGCTGGGCCCGAAGAAGCACTTCCTCGCGGCCGTCGCGCTGTTCTGCGGGAGTTGGCTGTCGGGCGTGTTCATCGTCACCACCAACGCCTTCATGCAGCACCCGGTGGGCTTCACGCGGGGCCCCGACGGGGTGTTCGCGCTCGCCGACTTCTGGACCTACGTGCTCAACCCGTGGGCCTTCGCGCAGTACGCGCACAACCAACTCGCCTCGCTGGTGACGGCGTCCTTCGTGGTGACCGCGGTCGGCGCGTTCTGGCTGCTGCGCGGCACGCACCTCGACCAGGCGCGGATCAACTTGAAGGTCGGCACCACGGCGGGGCTGATCGCGTCGGTGCTCGTGGCGTTCCCCACCGGCGACCTGCAGGCGAAGTTGGTGGCGAAGCACCAGCCGGCGGCGCTCGCGGCGATGGAAGGGCGCTTCGAGTCGGGGCCGCGCGCGGAGATCCACCTCATCGGGCAGCCCAACGTCGCCGAGCGCCGCCTCGACAACCCGATCGGCGTGCCCGCGGTGCTCTCGTTTCTCGCCTTCGGATCGTTCGGCGCCGAGGTGCAGGGGCTCAACGACATTCCCGAGGACCAGTGGCCCACCAGCATCGAGCTGCTCTACTACGCGTTCCACGTGATGGTCGGGCTGGGGACGATCTTCATCGGGCTGATGGCGCTCGCCGCGCTCTTCCGCTGGCGTGGGTGGCTCGAGCAGCAGCGCTGGCTGTTGTGGGCGCTGATGTTGGCCTTCCCCTTCCCGTACATCGCCAACACCGCGGGGTGGATGACGGCGGAGCTCGGGCGGCAACCGTGGCTGGTCTACGGGCTGCTGCGCACCATCGACGGCGCG
>JBBRUE010000829.1:0-3579 GCA_038248085.1 Myxococcales bacterium
CATTCGCCTCGGCGGTGGTGAGCGAGGCGCTGGCGACGCGGGCGGGGCTCGACCCGGGCGAGGCCTTCGTCGCCGGGCTGCTGCACGACGTCGGCAAGCTGCTGGCGCTGGCGACGCTGGAGGAGATCTTCACCCGTTCACCGTCGCTGCGGGCCGACGAGGACGCGTGCTGGGCGGAGCTCGAGCGCACCCACGTGAAGCTCGGCTCGCTGGTGGCGCAGCGCTGGCAGCTCCCCGGCGTGTTGGGCGCGGTGATCACCGCGCACCACGACGAGCACGAACAGGGCGCACCGCTGACGGCCACCGTGCTCCGCGCCGACGCCATCGTCGCGTTGCTCGAGGCGCACCGGGAAGTCAGCGCCGAGATGCTCGAGACGCTCGGGCTCGACCCGCCCGCGGCGCGCGAGCTCGAGCACGTGCTGACCGGGGTGCCGGCGTTCCTCAACGCGCTCGACGTGGCCCCCGCGGCCGAGCCGCCTGCGCGAGCGCGAGCGCCCGCCCCCGAGCCCCGCAGCGACACGCTGCGCCTCGAGTTCGTCGGGAGCACGCGCCACGAGCCCTGGCCGGTGCGGCGCATCGAGGCGCGCCGGGTCGAGGCGAAGAGCGCGCGGGCGGTGCAGCCGGGCCTGCTCTTCGAGCTCTCCTTCCTTCCGGCGGAGCTGCACCTGCGGTTCTGGGCGGTGGTCGAGCAGTGCGAAGTGGAAGGCGACGGCTTCGCGGTGACGCTCAAGCCGTTCGCGCTGAGCGCCCCGGCCAGCCAGCAATGGGAGCGGATCGCCGCGGCCGAACGCGCGGCGGCCTGAGCTCAGGTCAGCGTACGTCGAGCAGCTCCACCTCGAACACCAGCGTCGAGCGCGGCGGAATCTTCGGCTTGGCGTCGTTGCCGTAGCCGAGCGCGGGCGGCACGGTGACCAGGCGCAGCTCGCCCTCCTTCATGCCGAGGAGGCCCTGGTCGAGCCCGGGGAGCACCATGCTCTCGCCGACCCAGAAGTTGAACGCGCCGCGGCCGTGGGAGTCGTCGAAGACGCCGCCGTCGAGCACGGTGCCGGTGAAGTGGATCGAGATCTTGTCGCCCTTCTTCGCCACGTCACCGTCGTCGAAGCCCTCGCGCAGGCGCTGCACCAGCACCCCGCCCTCCAGGGTCTCGACCGCCTGCGGCGCGAGCGGCTTGTATTCCTTCTTGCAGGAGACGAGGGCGAGGCACGCGAGGAGCCAGAAGCGCATGGAGAGATAGTGGCAGGCCGCGTCAAAAGCGGCGACTGTGAGGGACATGACGTCTGACGTGGTCATCCTCTTCGGAGGCGGCTCGAGCGAGCGCCTGGTGTCGGTCGCCTCGGCGCAGAACGTGAGCGCGCACCTCCCCGACGCCGCGTGCTGGTTCCTCTCGCCGGAAGGCACGGTGGTGGTGACGCCGCGTGCCGAGCTCGCCGCGCACGCGCGCCCCTTCGAGCAGGCCTTCGTGCCGGCGGGCCCGACGACGTGGCCGACACTCGACGCGGCGCTCGACGCCGCCGAGACGAAGGGCCGGGCCTTCTTCATCGCGCTGCACGGGGGTGACGGCGAGAACGGCGTCACCCAGCGGAAGTTCGAGGCGCGGCGGCTGGCCTTCACGGGTTCCGGAAGCCAGGCGAGCGCCGACGCGTTCGACAAGGCCCGCGCCAAGCAGCTCGCCGGCGCGCAGGGGGCGAAGCTCGCGCTGGCCCAGACGCTGGTGCCGATGCGCGTCGCGGAGGTGAAGGCGGTGCTCGAAGGCCTGCTCGCGGAGCACCCGCGCTGGGTGCTCAAGCCACAGGCCGATGGCTCGAGCCACGGGCTGATTCACCTCCAGGACGTCTCGGAGGTCGACGCGGCCGCGCAGCTGATCTCCGGCCTGCAGCTGGTGTACCTCGCCGAGCGCTTCGTCGCGGGCCGCGAGCTGACGGTCGGCGTGGTGGACGACGCGGGCGGTCCGGCGGCGTTGCCGGTGAGCGAGGTGCGGCTGATCCCCGGCGGGGCCTTCGACTACGCGGGCAAGTACCTCGGCCGGGGCACGGAGGAACTCACCCCCGCGCAGCTCACGGAGGCCGAGTGGGCGCAGGCCCAGGCGCTCGGGGTGTTGACCCACCGGGCGGTGGGCTGCTTCGGGTACTCACGCACCGACCTGATCCTCACCGCCGATGGCCCGGTGCTGCTGGAGATCAACACCCTTCCGGGCATGACGAAGGCGTCGTTCATTCCACAGCAACTGGCGGCGGCGGGGCGGGAGCTGAAGGCGTTCCTCGAGCAGCAACTGGCGCTGGCGCGAAAGCGGCGCGACGGGTGACGGCCCCGTGAGCGCGGACCTGCCCCCCGTGAAGATGCCGATGCCCGACCAGGTGATCGCCGGGCGGTACCGCATCCTCTCGCGCATCGGCAGCGGCGGCATGGGCCTGGTCTTCGTCGCCGAGCAACTCGGTGTGGGCAACAAGGTGGCGCTCAAGTTCCTCGACCCGGAGCCCAGCGGCGACGACTCGCGCGTGGCGCGCTTCCTCCGGGAGGCGAAGGTGGCGCTGACGGTGCAGCACCCTGGGGCGGTGCAGATTCTCGATCTCGGCCGTGACGAGTCGATGCGGCTGTTCATCTGCTTCGAGCTCATCGGGGGCGAAGACCTGCGCGAGCTGATCAAGCGCGAGGGGCGGCTCCGCTTCGGCGAGGCGCGCTCGGTCGCGCTGCAGGTGGCGCAGGTGCTGGCCTTCGCACACGGGCGCGACATCGTGCACCGCGACGTAAAACCCGAGAACCTGCGGGTGCTGCGCGACCTCGCGGGCACCCACGTCAAGGTGCTCGACTTCGGCATCGCGCGGCTGCTCAAGGACGTCGGGGTGCGGCTGACCGCGGAGGGCATGCTCGCCGGCACGCCCCGCTACATGGCCCCCGAGCAGGTGAAGGACGACCCGTTCGACGGGCGGATCGACCAGTACGCGCTGGGGTTGGTGTTCTTCGAGATGCTCACCGGCGCGGTGGCGATGCCGGGGAAGAACGTCTCGCAGATCCTCCTTCACCAGCTCCAGACGCTGGTGCCGCCGTTGGCGTGGGTCGACCCGCAGCTCGCCAACGCGACGATCGACACCTTCATCGCGCGCGCCTGCGCGAAGGAGCCCGCGGACCGCTTCCCCTCGATGGGCGACTTCATCACTGCGCTCCAGGCGATCCGCGTCGACGAGCGGGCCTGGGCCGAGCCGCGACCGCCGCCTGCGGAAGCAGTGAGCAGCTCGGCTCCGACCCGCGACGGCAAGCTTCCGGTGCCGGGCCCGGGCCCAGTGGCCCCAGCCGGGGCGCTGAGCGACACGATGCTGCGCGTACCTGCACGGACGGAGCTCGAGCGCCGCCTCGAGGTTCCCACTGAGCCGGAAGGCGTGGACGCCGTGGTGCGCCGCGCACCGCCCCGCACCGAGCCGCCGACCGAGCGACCGACCGAGCGACCGACTGAGCCCGAGCGCGCGCTGGTGCCGCGGCCTCCGGTGGCCTCGGCGCCGGCGATCCAACTCACCGAGTCGAAGGTGGTGGAGCTGCCGACCGACCCCGCGCGCCCCGCGGTCTCGCGCCGCCCCGGGCCCGAGG
>JBBRUE010000830.1:0-3572 GCA_038248085.1 Myxococcales bacterium
CCGACCTGCGCGCCCGTGGCGGCGAGGCGGAAGCGCTGACCACGCGCCGGGCCCGCGAGCACAGTGAGCCCGAACTTGGGGGCCGCGACGGGCGGGGTGGTCTGCGTGGGGGCCGACGACTGGAAGGTAGGCCGCGTCGGAGGGCCCCGCTGGGGCAGCGGCGTCGGGGCGGTGGCCGTGCGCTTGAGGCCGGGGGGGCCCGCGCTGGGCGTGGGCGCTGGCTCCGGAGGCAGGGGCATGGGCCCCCCGGGGTTGGTCGTTTCGCTCGAACTCGTCGGCGCCGCCTCGACGGGCGCGGGCTGGAGCCGGGGCAACTCGACACGGGCCGTCGCAGTGGCGCCTTCGGTGGCCGACCCGCACGCCATACATCGCACCGCCGCCACGACGTTGAGGAAGTCGCAGGACGGGCAAATGACGCCAAGGCTCTTGGTCAACAGCGCAACCATGAGCCCCCATAGTCATGGAAGCCGTGTCTTTCCGCAACAATGGCGATGGAAGGCGTCTTTGGCGTCCGTTGGCGGTCGATTCTCCGCTGACGCATTGCAGCAGAGGCCCCGGGTGTTACGCTTTGGCCTGTTTGATCCGTCTGAACGACATTCTCCAGAGAGTTGCCGGGTACCACCCGGATCCTGACCTCGACATCATCAAGAAGGCCTACGTGTATTCGGCGAAGGTCCATCAGGGGCAGGTTCGCAAGTCGGGCGAGCCCTACCTGATCCACCCGCTCGAGGTCGCGGGCATCCTGGCGCAGCTCAAGCTCGACGAAGCGTCGATCGTCGCCGGGCTGCTCCACGACACCGTCGAAGACACGCTGGCCACCATCGAGGAGATCAAAGAGCTCTTCGGTGAAGAGGTCGCGCTGATCGTCGACGGCGTCACCAAGCTCGGGAAGTTCAGCGCCAGCGCCCAGCTCTCGCAGGAAGAGAAGCAGGCGGAGAACTTCCGCAAGATGTTGGTGGCGATGGCGCAGGACATCCGGGTGATCCTGGTCAAGCTCGCCGATCGCACCCACAACATGCGCACGCTCGATCACATGAGCGAAGAGAAGCAGGCGCGCATCGCCCAGGAGACGCTCGACATCTACGCGCCGCTCGCCAACCGGCTCGGTATCAGCTGGGTGAAGACGGAGCTGGAAGATCTCTCGTTCCGCTACACCCGCCCGAAGGACTACCTCGACCTCGAGAACCGCATCGACCGCAAGAAGAAGGAGCGGGAGAAGTACATCGACGACGTGGTGGGGATCATCGAGGCGAAGCTGAAGGAGAACGGCGTGCCCGCGAAGGTCAGCGGCCGCTTCAAGCACTTCTATTCCATCTACAAGAAGATGCGTTCGCAGGGCATCGAGTTCGAGCAGGTGCCCGACGTGATCGCCTTCCGGGTGATCACCCCGGAACTGGGGCAGTGCTACGGCGCGCTCGGCCTGATGCACCAGATGTGGAAGCCGGTGCCGGGCCGCTTCAAGGACTTCATCGCGATCCCCAAGCCGAACATGTACCAGTCCCTGCACACCACGGTGATCGGGCCGCTGTCCGAGCGCATCGAGATCCAGATCCGCACCGAGGAGATGCACCGCATCGCCGAAGAAGGCATCGCCGCGCACTGGGCCTACAAAGAAGGCCGCAGCGCGATGACCCGCGACGACGAGAAGTTCGCGTGGCTGCGGCAGCTCCTCGAGTGGCAGCAGGATCTCAAGGACCCCAAGGAGTTCCTCGACACGGTGAAGGTCGACCTCTTCACCGACGAGGTCTTCGTCTTCACGCCCAAGGGTGACGTGAAGTCGCTGCCCCGCGGCGCCACGCCGATCGACTTCGCGTACGCCATCCACTCCGGCGTCGGAGAGAAGACCGTCGGCGCGAAGGTGAACGGGAAGATCGTCCCGCTCCGCTACAAGCTGAAGAACGGCGACCAGGTCGAGGTGCTCACCAGCCCCCAGGCGCACCCCAGCAAGGACTGGATCACCTTCGCCAAGACGAGCCGCGCGCAGCAGAAGATCCGCGCGTTCATCAAGGAACAGCAGCGCGAGAAGAGCCTCATTCTCGGCCGCGAGTTGACCGACCGCGAGTTCAAGCGCTTCGGCCTCAACCTCAACAAGCTGATGAAGGGGGGCGACCTCAAGAAGCACGCCGAGGGCTACGGCTACCGCAGCGAGGAAGACCTGCTCGTCGCCGTCGGCTACGGCAAGGTGCAGCCCAGCCAGCTGGTCGATCTCCTGGTGCCCAAGGAGAAGCTCGAGGAGCTGCGCGAGAAAGAGAAGGGGCCCCCCGAGTCGTCCGGCTCGGGCCTGTTCCACACCGTCTCGGAGATCGCCAAGAAGGTCGTTGGCCGCAAGTCGTCGAGCGGGGTGACCATCGGCGGCATCGACGACGTGCTGGTGCGCTTCGGCCGCTGCTGCAACCCGGTGCCGGGCGACGCCATCGTCGGTTTCATCACCCGCGGGCGCGGCGTCACCGTGCACACCAACAACTGCGACAAGGCGAAGGCCACCGATCCCGAGCGCAAGGTCGACGTCGCGTGGGACGTGCGGGGCGACTTCCGCCGCCCGGTCACCCTGCGGGTGCTCACTGCCGATCGCCCGGGCCTGCTCGCCGAGATGTCCCAGATCTTCAGCAAGAAGGGCGTCAACATCAGCCAGGCCAACTGCCGGGCGACGGGCGACGATCGCGCGGTCAACACCTTCGAGGTGACGATCACCGACCTCAAGCAACTGACCGATCTGATGAAGAACATCGAGAAGCTGACCGGGGTGTTCTCCGTCGAGCGCGTCTGAAGTCCGGAGTGATCGCTCGGGTGGGGTGCGGGCATCTGATACCTTGCCCGCATGGCGCGTGACGTGATCCTCAGCGAGAAGGCCCCCAAGGCCATTGGCCCCTACTCCCAGGCGATCTCCGTCCCGGCGGGGAAGATGGTGTTCCTCTCGGGGCAGATTCCCCTCGACCCCGCGACTGGCGAGATCGTCGCCGGCGACGTCACCGCCCAGACCCAGCGGGTGATGGAGAACCTCGAGGCGGTGCTGGCGGCCGCGGGGTGCACCTTCGCCCAGGTGGTCCGCTGCGGCATCTTCCTCACGGACCTCGGTGATTTCGGGAAGGTGAACGAGGTGTATGGGCGTTACTTCCCTGCGAACCCGCCGGCCCGCGCGACCGTGCAGGTGTCTGCCTTGCCTCGCGGGGCGAAGGTCGAGATTGATTGCATCGCCGTAGTGGGGTGACGGGGCCAGCCGTCACTCGAGTGGAGATCGGGACATGTCGCTGAAGAGCTTGTTGTTCATCGTGCTGGTGGCCTCCGCCGGAAACGCGCTGGCGCAGACAGCGACGGATTGGTCACCGCCGCCCATGGTCCCGGCGACGCCTCCGCCGATGCCGCCTGCCGAACCGCCCGCCACCAGCGGACAGCCGCAGCTCGGCACGCCGCCACCGCCCTCGATGGTGCCGGGGCCGGGCTACGTGCCTGGCCAGCAGGGGAAGTCGGGGTACCCGTATTCGCCGTACGGACAGCCCAAGGCGCAGGAGAAGCCGGCCATCGAGATTGGCCTGATGGTGAGCGAATCACTCTTTGGCGCGCTGACCGCGGCG
>JBBRUE010000831.1:0-3572 GCA_038248085.1 Myxococcales bacterium
GCCAGCACGGGGAACAGCGCCACGAAGAGCACCCAGGTGGCGATGACGTACAGGAGCCGCATTTCGGGACGGGCGTAGGGGATGGGCGTGCGGCGCGCAAGCGTCTGCGGCGAAGCGTGTCGGACCAGCGACCGCGCCCTTCCGACTTCGCCCGTCACGCGGTCTGCGCGCGTCTCGGTGAGAACTGCGCGGACGATGGCGCGGGCGGCTGCCTGCAGACGCCTGGTGACGCGACGCCCCTCGGCGTCGATGCCGAGCCTGCAGCGCGCACCCCACCGCGCGATCGCGCCGGAGGGAAAGCGCGGGCGTCAGGGGTTCAGGCGCGCGAGCGCGATGCGACAGGCGTCGCGAAGCCGTGCGTTGTTCAGGAAGAACGCGCTGGGGGCGGCAGTGCCCTTCTTGAGCAAGACGAGCGCCCGCCGGTATTCGCTGGCCGCGTCGGCCGGCCGGCCCTTCCGCTCGAGGATCAGCCCCAGGAGGTACCGCGCCGCAGCGAGTTGCGGCGCCAGGTAGAGGGCCTTGCGCAGGCCGGCTTCGGTCTCGGTGGTGTCTTCGCCCGCGGCGGCCCATTCCAACACCAGTTCGAACAGCTTCCGCCCTTCGTCCTCCGGGGTCAGGACGATCGGCGTCTCGCCCGTCACGCTCGGTCGGGGTGCGCTGGGGGCCGGTGTGGGTGCGCTCGGCCGGGGGGCGCTCGGTCGCGGCGTCGGCAGGACGGACGGCAGGACGGCGGGCGCGGGGACCCTCCGTTGGTAGAAGTACGCCCCGGGAACACGGAGGGTGACGAGGTCGGCCACGGGTTCGAGCAGTGGTTCCGCCGCCGAGAGGACGAGCACCCCACCCGGCCGGAGCCGCTCGACGAAGGACTCGACCGTCTGCCGGGCCGCCTCGGCGGTGAAATAGATGAGCACGTTGCGGCAGACGATGACGTCGAACGTCCCGCCGCCCGAGGCGAACGGGTACGGGCGATCCATCAGGTTGTGGTGGGCAAACTGCGCGCGGCCGCTCAGCGTGGGCACGAGGCGGTGACGGCCCACGGGAACGGGCTGGAAGTAACGCGTCACGAGGGTGGGCGGCACCCGCTTCATGACCTCGCCGTTGAACTCGAGCCGACGCGCCTGGGCCAGGGCCTCGTTCGAGAGATCCGACCCCAGGATCGAGCTCTCGGGGTGGGCGCCCACTTCCGCGAGCAGCACCAGGAGGGTGGCGACCTCTTCACCGGTCGAGCAGCCCGCGCTCCACACGGCGAGCGGCCGCCCCTCAGCCACCCGCGGCCGGAATACGTGGGACTGGAGCGCCTCGAGCTGCTGCTCGTCGCGGAAGAGATCGGTCTTGTGCACCGAGACGACGGCGAGGAGCTCGGCGAGCTCGTGGGCCCCTTCCCTCGACTGGAGGCGAACCACGTAGCCAGCAGGCGGGTTCGGCCCGAGCCGCCGCCTCAGTTCGGCGGAGAGCCGATCCCGTTGTTGCCGCGAGAGCCGTGCGCCGGTGCGCTGCGCGACGAGCGCGAGGAGCGGCTCGAGCTCCGTCACGCGCGGGGCAGCGCCTGGCCTCGCGCCAGCTTGACCAACGCCGCGGCCAGCTCATCGCCGGCCAGCGTGTGGTCGACGATGCCGCGCGCGATGGCGGCGCCGGGCATGCCGAAGACGACGGAAGATTCCTGGTTCTGCGCGAGGGTCCGGCCGCCGGCCATGCGGATCGCCGCCAGCCCCTCGACGCCGTCGTTGCCCATGCCGGTGAGGATGACGCCGACGGCGCGCCGCCCGTACACCTTCGCGGCGGACTCGAGCAGGGTGGTCGCCGAGGGCAGGTGGCCGTCGCGAGGGCCTCCGGGGGTCACCGACACCTTGCCGCGGGCCGACACCACGAGGTGCGCGTCAGGCGGAGCGATGAGCACGGTTCCAGGCGTGAGGAGATCGCCGTCCTTCGCGACCTTCACCTTCAAGCGCGACGAGGCCGCGAGCCAACCCACCAGGGACTCGGAGAAGGCGGCGTTGATGTGCTGCACGATGGCCACGGGCGCCGGGAAGTCGGCGGGGAGGTCCGCCAGCAGCTTCTGCACCACCTGGGGGCCGCCCGTACTCGCGGCGATGCAGACGACGCCGATCGACGAGGGGGCGAAGGGCTGGCCGGTCTCGGGGAGGGAGGACTGGGAGGTCGCGCTGGGGGACTTCTTCACCCCGCGCACGTGGCGGATGACGCGAATGGTGGCCAGCAGCTTGACCTCACGCGCGAGGTTGCCCATGTCTTCGGCCGCAGGTTTCACGCGCAGCGCCAACGCGCCGACGGCGAGCGCCCGGTGGGTGAGTTCCGGCGCCTGGTTTCGCGGGTCGGCCGTCAGCACGAGGATCGGCGTGGGCTCGGCGGCCATGATCTGCTCGGTCGCGGTCAGCCCGTCCATCACCGGCATGTCGACGTCCATGGTGATGACTTGCGGCTTGAGAGCCGCGGCACGCTCGACGGCCTGCAGGCCATTCTCGGCCGTGCCGACGACCTCGATGTCGGGGTCTCGTTCGAGCGCCTCGACGATCAGCTGACGGATCAGAGGTGAGTCATCGACGACGAGCACCCGTACTTTCACAGCCATCCCGTCCCCCAAAGACACATGTCAGGCACCTTCATGCCAGCAACCGGGCCACGACGTCGACCAGGTCGTGGCGGACGAGGTCGCCCTTGGTGACATACCCGTCGGCCCCCGCCTCCATGCCCCGGCGGCGATCGGCGTCGCCCCCCCGGGTGGTCACGATGACGATGGGGAGCGCGCGCCAGGTCGCGTGGCTCTTGAGGCGACGGGTCAACTCGAGCCCATCGACGTTGGGCATTTCGAGGTCGGTCACCACGATGTCGACCGGCTCGCGGTTCAGCACCTCGAGGGCCTGGGCGCCGTCGACAGCCTGGACGACGTGGTAGCCGACGGACTCGAGCAGCGAGACGAGCAGCTCGCGGGTCAGCGGGGAGTCGTCGACCACCAGCACCTTCTGCTTGCGCGACTCCTTGCGACGCTCGAAGGCGCCGAGGCGGCCCTCGCGGCCGTGGGCGGCAGCCACGAGGTGCGGCGCGGAGATCACGAGGGCGAGATCGCCGTCGGAGAGGGGCGTGGCCCCGGTGAGGTGGGGGTAGCGGGAGAGCAGACCCTTGAGCGGAAGGATGGCCTGCACCCGTTCCTCGAGGACGCGGTCGACGGCGAGCGCGGCCGATTGCCCCCGCCCGCGGAGCACCAGCACCAGCTCGCCCTCGGACGGCGGCCGTTCGGGCGCCGCGAAGAGGATGGAGGCGACCGACGAGAAGGGAAGGACCTGGTCGTCGACGGCGAGGGCGGGTTTCCCGGCGACCTCGCGCAGTTGCGCCGGCTCGACGGTGAAGGCACGCACCACGTTGGAGGCAGCCAGGCACAGCCGTTCGTCGCCGACCTGGACGAAGAGCACCGGGGCCACGGTGAGGCTGATCGGGACCCGCAGCTCGAAGCTGGCTCCGAGGCCGGGCGTGGTATCGACGGTCACTTCCCCGCCGACGGAGATGAGCCGCGTGCGCACCACGTCGAGGCCCACGCCGCGGCCGGAGACGTCGGTGAC
>JBBRUE010000832.1:0-3565 GCA_038248085.1 Myxococcales bacterium
CCTTCACGGCGTCACCACCAGCGACACCTGGCTCGTCTGCCCGGTGAAGGGGTCGGTCAGGCGCACCACGATGTCGGTCGCCACGACGTTGCAGCCGGTGGTGGGGGCGATGATCGACGCCGCGCCGCCGTTGACGTCGAACTCGATGCCCGCGTCATTGACGTAGAGACCCGTGGTCGGCGAGCGCGGGAAGAGGCGCCCGTCCCAGGTGATCGCGGTCGGCGTGTAGGTGAATTGTTCCTGGGACGCGACGCAGGGCTTGGCGACGACGGGGCGGGCGCCGATGATCAACACGCCCGCGACACCCACGAGGACTGCGGCGGTTCGTTTGTTCATCACTCTTTCCACAGCAGCTTCCACGGGTTCTTGCGCACGTCGGTCAGCAGCGTCTTGAGCTCGTCGTAGACCACCGGGTCCTTCATCACCTTGCCCAGGCTGCCTTCACCGGCCTCGAGCCTGGCGAGGATGCGGTCGGCCCGCGCGGCGAGTACGTCGACCTTCTCGCCGGCCGCCTGGTACTTCACCAGCATCGCCTTGAGGCGCTG
This sequence comes from Myxococcales bacterium, assembly GCA_038248085.1. Classification (GTDB taxonomy): domain Bacteria; phylum Myxococcota; class Myxococcia; order Myxococcales; family Myxococcaceae; genus Archangium_A. The sequence goes on from JBBRUE010000832.1 coordinate 546, forward strand.
GCCGTCTTCTTCGGTGAGCGGACCGGACACCCGGGCCAGGCCGCCGAGCGCGATCGAGGCCTGCTTCGAGAGCTCGGGCAGCTCGGCGCGGGCGAGCTTCGCGGTGGCGGCGGCGTCGTCGATCAGCGCGTTCGTCTTTCCCCCCGGCTCCAGCTGGGTGCGCGCCGCGGCGGCCAGCGCGCGGAGGTCTTTCGCGGCGGCGGCCAGCTCGACGGCCATGGTCTTGAGGTCGCCGCGGTTCTCGGTGAGCACCCCGTCGAGGTTGGTGGTCAGGCCATCCACGCCGCCGATCAGCTTGGCGAACGCCTGGGGGTCGGCCTCGAGCACCTTCGAGGCCTGCTCGAGGAACTTCGCCAGCCGGTTCGACACCACGTCGATGCGCGGTGAGTCGGTGCCGCGCACCGGGCGCGTCGCGTCGTGGGGGCCCTGCGCGGAGCCGGGCCACAGCTCGAGGTACGACTCGCCCAGCGGCCCCACGCTCGACACGGTGACCGCGACGTCGGTGCGCAGGGACTCGGCCGCCTCGTTCGACACCGCCAGCGTCATCTTCACCGCCATGGGCGAGCCATCGACGTCGCGGCGCGAGGGGAACAAGTCCACGTCGGCGACCTTGCCCACCTCCACGCCGCCCAGCTTCACCGGGGCGTTCTTCACCACGTTGCCGGTGTGCGAGAAGTCGACGACGAGCTGCTTGCCGCCGCCGAAGGAGACCTCGCCCATCAGCACCAGCAAGGTGAAGGCGCCGACCAGCGCGGCGACGACCAGGGCACCGACCTTCAGCTCGAGACGGCTCTCGTCCATGGGGACGCCTGCATATCAGGCGAAGTCCTTCGCAGGGCCGGAGTAGCCGACCTGGCGGTCCTTCACCTGCACCACGTGATCGGCCAGCTTCCGCAGCGCGTCGTAGTCGTGCGACACGAGCGCCACGCCGAGCCCCTGCGCGCGCACCAGGGCCAGGGTGTCATTGACCTGACCGGCGGCCTCGCGATCGAGCCCGGTGGTGGGCTCGTCGAGCAGCAGCACCTCGGGCTGCAGCACCAGCGCCCGGGCGATCGCCGCGCGCTTGCGGATGCCCGGCCCCACCTCGGGCGGCTTGCGGTCTGCGAAGGAGATGAGCCCCACGCGCTCGAGCGCCGCCTCGGCCCGCCCATCTTTCTTCGAGGGGAGATCGGCGAGGGCAACGTTGTCCCTCAGCGTCAGCCAGTCGAGCAGCGCCGGGCCCTGCACGAGGTACGGCGCGCGGGCCCTCAGCGGCTGGAGCTTGCGTTCAGGCAGCGTGTCGACCCGCTCGCCGAAGAGGAAGACCTCGCCCGCGTCGGGCTTGAGCAGCCCCACGGCGAGGCGGCACAGCACCGACTTCCCGCTCCCCGAGGTGCCGACGATGAAGGTGATCCCGGTGAGGGGGATCTCCACCGAGAGGTTCTCGAGGATGGTGGCCGCTCCGAAGCGCTTGGTGACGCCCCGGAGGGAGAGGGTTCCTGTCAGTGCTTGCACCACTGGGCCGCGGTCGTCGGCTGGGCGCCCTGGGTGAGCCCCTGGCCGGTGGCGTTGTCGACGTAGCTCTTCGTCGCGTAGGCGTGGTCGACGCAGATGTCGTTGCCGGTGCTGCCCATGTTCGGTGGGCCGTCCCGCGTGGTGTTGGCCGTGCGCGAAGGCACGGTCGTCACCGAACACGAGGTGAGGTTGCTGCCCGTGACGTTGGCCTTGATGGTCGCCACCGTCCAGAAGTCGCCGGTGGTGTCGCCGCCCGAGGTGGTGAGGAGCGGGAAGCTCGTCTGGCCGGTCGCCGGGTTGTAGCCGACCGACACCACGCGCTCACCGTTGCAGTACAGGTTGACGTGCGGCTTGGAGTTCGCGCCCGAGTACATGTTCACGCCCACGACGAAGGTGTCGTTGTTGTTGGGGTTGTCGAGGTTGATGTTCTCCGGGCCGCAGAAGGAACTCGAGGTCGGGTCGGTGTTGGTGCGGGTGCACGAGATGTTGTCGCGATCGAGCCGGGGGTTGAGACACGACGAGGTGCGCTTGCTCGACCAGCCCTGGCAGGCGGTGGTCGCCGAGGCGGTGTAGCCCCAGCCGGTCGTGCTGCTCCCGTTGGGGCAGCTCGACTGGCTCGAGTAGTAGCAGTCCTGGATCGAGCCGTTGCCGTTCATGCAGGTCGTCGTCCACCCGTGCGTGGTGCAGGTGTTGCCCTGCAGGCGCGAGAAGTGGAGGTCGACGTCGTTGCTGCCGACGTTGTCCCAGCAAAGCTCCGCGCGGATGCCCGGCGCCCGCACCTGGACCTTCTGGGTGCAGCTGTAGGTCTTGCCGTCGAGGGTGAACTCGCCCTGCACGATGTAGTCGCCCGAGAGGCCGAAGGCGGGGAACACCTGGCCGCCGGCGACGCCGCTGCCGTAGGCGGTGGCCTGGAGCCCGATCAGCGTGCCGCCGGCCTGCACCACGTACTTCGCGGGGGTCTGGGTGGCGTCGAGGCGGACGCCGGTGCGGGTGCCCTTGCGCGCGCCGGTGATCGCCGAGTTCGCCGCGTTGTAGATGGCGAAGCTGGGGTTGGGCAGCACGTTGTCGCAGTCGCCGCCGAGCACCGTCCACGCCCAGTTGGTGGTGCGGCCGCGGGCCGCCGCGTCGGTGATCCACTGGGAGCCGTCGACCATCGGGATCGCCGCGGGGTTGGGGTAGGGCGCGGTGGTGATCGACGCGCTGGGGCACTGCACGCTGTTGGCGCACATGCAGCCCTCGACCGCGTTGTTCCCCGAGAGGCCGTCGCAGTTGTAGTCGCCGGCTGCGCACGAGTCGGTCAGCGAGGGAGGCTGCGCGCCGCGGCAGACGCCCGACCAGCTGGCGAGCTCGCCGCCGGCGCAGTCGAGGCTGCCCTTCGCGTTGGAGGTGCACCAGCCGACCGGCAGGCCGCTGATGTCGCTGACCTGGGTGGCGGGCACGAGGTAACAGTCCTTGGTGACGCCGTTGGAGGGGCCTGGAACCTGCTGGCACAGCAGACGCTGATGGCGCGGGCATCAACCACAGCC
>JBBRUE010000833.1:0-3558 GCA_038248085.1 Myxococcales bacterium
AGCAGGTGCGCCTCCCGCCCGCGAGCGAGCCCGACTTCGCGCTGCTGTTCTCGAGCAACCCGCTCCCGATGTGGGTCTACGACGTCGAGACGCTGCAGCTCGTCTCGGCGAATGACGCCGCCTTCGAGATCAGCGGCTACGTGCCCAACGACCTGCCCGCCCTCACGCCGAAGTCCCTCGTCGTCGCCCGGGATCAAGAGCGCGTCGACGAGGCCCTGCGCAGCGGCCGGAGTCCTCGCGGGCTGCGCTACGGAGATCACTGGCAGTTGCGCACGAAGGCGGGGGTCGCTGTCGACGTGGAGACCACCAGCCACGCGCTGCAGTGGCGGGGCCGCGACTCGGTGCTGCTCGTCACCATCGACATCTCGAAGCGCGTCGAAGTGGAGCGGAGCTTGGCCCGTGCCCACCGGCTCAACGACGCGCTCGCCCAGGTCAACCACGAGATCGTCCACCAGCGTGACGAGCAGGTGCTGCTCGAGCGCTTCTGCGCCATCGCCGTCGGTCCCGGGGGCATGCACGTCGCCTCGTTCGGAGTCATCGAGGGTGAGGTGCTCCGCTCGAGGGCCGCTGCCACGGGCGAGGGGCCCGCGGGCGCACCCGATATTCCGCTGCGCGTCGACGACGCTCGTGGGCACGGGCCGTCGGCGACCGCAGCGCGCGAGGGGCACACCGTCGTCAGCCAGGACCTGCTCGGCGACGCGGGTTCCGTGGCCTGGCGGGACACCGTGCGCACGCAGGGCGTCGCTTCATGCGGGGCCTTCCCGGTGATGCGCGCCGGGCGCCAATGGGGCGTGCTGAGCCTGTACCACTCGGAGCCCGGGGCCTTCGACGACGGGGTGGTGCGGCTGGCGACGCAGTTGGCCCGCGACGCCGGCTTCGGCCTCGACCGCATCGATGCGCAGGTCCGTCAGGCGGCGCTCATCGAGCGCGATGCCCAGTTCCGCACGTTCTTCGAGGTGTCCACCGTCGGCCTCGCCACCGTCAGCGCCGACCACCGCTTCCTCGAGGTGAACGACGCCCTGTGCCGCATTCACGGCTGTTCGGCCGACGAGCTGCGGAAGCGCCCGTGGCGCGAGCTGACCCACCCCGACGACATCGCGGAGAGCGTCGAGAAGAACCGGGAGGTCGACAGCGGAGCGAGTGAGGGCTTCGCGATCGACAAGCGGTACGTGCGCAAGGACGGGTCCCTCATTCCCGTACACATCGCCGTCCGCGCCATCCGCGACGGGGCGGGCCAGGTGCAGAGCTACGCGGTGGTGGTCATCGACCTCACCGAGCGCGTGCGCGCCGAAGAGGCGCTGCGCAAGAGCGAGGCACAGCTCCAGCGGCTGCTCGAGTCGAGCCCCACCGTCCTCTATTCCCTGCGCGTCGACGGCGACGGGCTCGTGCTCACGTGGATCTCGGGGAACCTGCAACGCATCCTGGGGCACCCGGTCTCTGCCGCCAGCGCCGACTGGTGGTTCGCGCACGTGCACGAAGACGACCGCGCGGCCGCCGCGGACAACCGTATGCTGTTCGCCACCGGCGCCCGGCAGCACACCTACCGGTTCCGGTCGGGGGCCGGCGACCTGCGCTGGGTGCACGACGACCAGCGACTGATCACCCACCCCGACGGCACGCGCGAGGTCATCGGCGTGTGGCAGGACGTCACGGCCACGCGCCTCGCCGAGGACCGCGAGCGAGACTTCGAAACACAGCGGCGGCAGACCCAGAAGCTCGAGGCCCTCGGCACGCTCGCTGGCGGCGTGGCCCATGAGATCAACAACCCCATCAACGGGGTGATGAACTACGCGGAGCTCCTCCGCCGCGCGGCCGTGCCCGGGAGCACCGAGGCCGAGTACGCGCAGGAGATCCTCCACGAGACCGAGCGGGTCGCGGCCATCGTGCGCAACCTGGTGCAGTTCGCCCGGCACGACCGTCGGCCGCTCGCGCCCGCCCGCCTCGAGGACATCGTCGAGGCCACGCTCGGGTTGGTGCGCACGGTGCTCAAGCACGATCAGATCGCCCTCGTGGTGGAGCTCCCCGCCGGACTGCCGGGGCTCCACTGCCGCAGTCAGCAGCTCCAACAGGTGGTGATGAACCTGCTGAGCAACGCGCGCGACGCGCTCAACCAGCGCTTCCCCGGGGCTCACCCCGACAAGCGCATCGAGGTGAAGGGCAGCGCGTTCTCGCGTGACGGGCGCCGCTGGGTGCGCCTGCGCGTGGAAGACCGGGGCTTCGGCATTCCCCCCGAGCTCGCGGCCCGTGTGTTCGACCCCTTCTTCACCACCCGGTCGCGCGACCAACGCTCCGGGCTCGGGCTGTCGGTCAGCCACTCCATCACCAAGGACCACGGCGGCACCCTCACCTTCGAGTCGATGCCCGGTCAAGGCACCCGCTTCGCCCTCGAGCTGCCCGGCGAGGTGACCTGATGGCCCGGGTGCTGCTGGTCGACGACGAGAAGAGCATCCGCGTGACGCTCGAGCTCTTCCTCCGAGAGGAGGGACACGAGGTGGTGACCGCGGCCACCGTCGCCGAGGCGCTGCTGGCGATGGCGGCGCAGGCGCCCGACGTGCTGGTGACCGACATCCTCCTGCCCGGCGCCTCGGGCCTCGAGCTGGTGCGGCAGGCCCGCGAGCTGAGCCCCGACACCGTGGCGCTGCTGATCACCGGAGCGCCGACCCTCGAGACCGCGGTCGAGGCGGTGCGCTTCGGGGCCTTCGACTACCTCAGCAAGCCCGTCACCCGGTCCCTCGTGGTGCACGCGGTGGCGCGCGCTGCGTTGGTCAAGGCGCTGCGCGACGACCGCCGCCGGCTCGAGGTGGACAACCTGCGCTACCGCGACCAGCTCGAGGCCCGGGTAGAAGAGCGCACCCGCTCGCTGGGCGTCGCGCTCGGCGAGGCCACCCGCAGGGCCGAAGAGCACGAGCGGCTCCTGGGCTCGCTGCGCAAGCTCGAGAGCGCCATCGCCCAGTCGCCCGCGTCGATCGTCATCACCGACACGGCCGGGAAGATCGAGTTCGTGAACCCCGCCTTCGAGCGGGTGACCGGCTGGACGAAGGCCGAGGCGCTGGGCCGCAACATGCGCATCGTCAAGTCGGGGCGCACGGCGCCGGACCTCTACGTCGACCTCTGGCAGACGATCTCCGACGGGCGCGTGTGGCGCGGGGAGCTGCGCAACCGGCGGCACGACGGCACGGAGTTCTGGGAGGCGATGTCGATCGCCCCGGTGCGCGAGCACGGCGGGGAGATCACCCACTTCGTGGCGGTGAAGGAGGACGTCACCGAGAGGAAGCGGCTCGAGGCCCAGTACCTGCGGGCCCAGCGGGTCGAGAGCATCGGCGCGCTGGCCAGCGGCGTGGCGCACGACCTCAACAACATCCTCGCGCCCATCCTCATGTTCTCGTCGTTGCTGCGCCGCGACCCGCTGCCGGGGCAGGCCGGCGAGCTCATCGAGTCGATCGAGACCTGCGCGCGGCGCGGGGCCGACGTGGTGCGCCAGCTCCTCACCTTCGGCCGGGGGAGCGGAGACGAGCGCGTCACCGTGGCGCCGGGCCCCCTGGTCGCCGAGCTGGCGAA
>JBBRUE010000834.1:0-3554 GCA_038248085.1 Myxococcales bacterium
CAACCACGCGGCCGAGCAGCGCCTTGCCGACTGGCACCTGCGCGATTTGGCCAGTGCGCTTGACCGTGTCGCCTTCGCGAATGTGGCGAAATTCACCCATGATGGCGACGCCGACGTTGTCTTCCTCGAGGTTGAGCACGAGGCCCTTCACGCCGTTGTGGAACTCGACGAGCTCGCCCGACTGGGAGTTGTCGAGGCCGTACACGCGGGCGATGCCGTCGCCGACCGCCAACACGGTCCCGGTCTCGGACACGGTGACCTGCTTGCCGTAGTCCTTGATCTGCTCGCGGAGAATGCGGCTCACTTCATCAGCGCGGATCTGCATGAAATCGTTCCTTTGTACGGAGGGACTGCGGGAGAAAGTGGGCGGCGCTTACCACGGGCCCCCTGAGGAGGTGAGGTGATTTTTCGCCGGCGAATCTTCAGTTCTGCTGCTGCCGGCCATCACCGGCAAGCGCGCAGAACGACTCATCAATGCATCATGGCCATGAGCGCGAAACCGATCTGGGGCCAGGGCGGGTTTTCGGAGCCCGCTTCGCCCCGCAGCTGCAGGTTCCCCAGCTGTCCGTAGGTCGTCTGCTGAGGGGTGACCTGGCGGCCCGGGTAGGTCATCGACTGGGTCGGCCCGCGGATCAGCGCCTGCTTGTCGTCGAGCTCGAAGCGGTAAATCTTGCCCTGGAACTGGCCGATGATGATCGTCTTGGCGCCTTCGAGCTCGCGGCTGAGCGTGAAGTCGACGCCCCTCACGTGGCTGTCGGTGACCGACACGTCGATCGCCCGCTCGTTGAAGGTGCCGCCCCACGAGCCATCGGTGCGCTTGGCGAGGTTCATGCGCGGGCTGCGCACGCGCACCTCGTCGAAGCCGACGGTGCGGTCGTAGATCAGCACTTCCCCGGTGGGCTTGAACTCGGTGTTCAGCGCCTGGGGCAGCACGGTGGGAAAGTTGCAGGACGACAACGCGACGACGGCGACGACGACGGGGACCAGACGCATGGACGTTCTCCTCAAGGAAAGACCTTCAGCGGGTGCTGCGCTTCTCGTTGTCGAGCACGAGGTACTCGACCAGCGCTTTCTGCACATGGAGCCGGTTCTCGGCCTCGTCCCACACCACCGACTGCGGGCCGTCGATCACCGAGGCGGTGACCTCTTCTTCGCGGTGCGCGGGCAGGCAGTGGAGGAACAGGGCGCCCGGCTTCGCGAGGGCCATGAGCTCGGGGTTGACCTGGTAGTGGGCGAGGTCGGCGAGGCGCTTCTTCGACTCCGCCTCCTGGCCCATCGAGGTCCACACGTCGGTGATGACCGCGTCGGCGCCCTTCACGGCTTCCTTCGGGTCGTTGACCAGCTGCACGAAGCCCCTGGCGGGGATCACCACGTCGTCGTCCGGGTGGTAGCCACCGGGCGAGGCGAGCTTGAGCTGGAAGCCGAAGATCGGCGCGGCGCGGGTGAAGCTGCGGCCCATGTTGCTCGCGGTGTCGCCGATGAAGGCGAGGGTCTTGCCCTTCACCGAGCCCAACTTCTCTTCGATGGTGAAGAGGTCGGTGAGGATCTGCACCGGGTGGCCACCGTCGGTGAGCCCGTTGATGACCGGCACCTCGCAGTGCGCGGCGAACTCCTCGATGCGGGTGTCGGCGAAGGTCCGCATCATCACCACGTCGCAGTAGCGGCCGGTGACGCGGGCGGTGTCGGCCAGCGGTTCCCCACGCGACATCTGCGAGTTGCTCGCCGAGAGGTCGATGCACGAGCCGCCGAGCTGCAGCATGGCAGCCTCGAACGAGAGGCGGGTGCGGGTCGAGGCCTTCTCGAAGATCATCACCAGCGTGCGGCCGGCCATGGTGCGCACCACGCGGCGCTCGCGGCGGGCGAGCTTGAGCACCGCGGCCCGACGGAACAGCCCGAGGTACTCGTCGAGCGTGAGGTCAGTGAACTTGAGGAAATCGCGCTTCTTCGACGTCACGGGGCGCTCCTTGGCGCTGAGGCGGAGCCGCAGTGATTGCCCCACTTGCCCCCCCCCGGCAAGCGGGTTGCGCAGGCAGGGTCCTCGACCCGAGCCCCGTTTGTGAGGCCGCTATGCACCGGTGATGTGCAGGTGCTCCGCGACCGAGCCGGCGAGGGTTACCATCCGTTGAATTCTTCATGTGGTCCAAGGTCGCATCGTGCAAATACGAGGCTTTGCCTTTTTGTCACCCAATACTGTATTGGGTGCAATGGCACTGAAAACGTATCAATCCAATGCCTTGCGCTGGTGCGCCCCCAACTGTGGAGAGTTTTATGAGTCGCCTGACGCCTGAAGAAGTGGAGACGGTGGGACAGCACGTGACCGCTGCACCAGGTCAGCGGCTCAGCCTGGCCGCCCTGGCCAAGAGGCTAGGCGTCACCATTCAGACTGCGCGGCGCCGACTGCACGCGTACGCGGCCGCCCACGCGCTGCCGCTGCTCTCAGAGCGCAAGCGCGAGGGCGCCCGCGGCCCTGCCAGTGAGCAGTGGTTCTTTGGGGCGCCGGAGGTGAAGAAGCCCGAGGTCCACGCCGACGTGCTGAGCCTGGCGCCGGAGGTCTTAAGCGCGCTGGCAGCCGACGAGCTCGAGGCGCTGCGGCTGCTGGCGACGAGCGGCACCGCGCGCACGGGCGAGCTTGCGACGCGGCTGGGACGCACCCCCGATCGCATGGAAGGCTTCATGCGGCTGCTGCGCCGCAAGCTGCACCGGCTGGGGTCGCCGTTGATCGAGAACGAGACCCTGCCCGACGGAGAGGCGCTGTTCCGCTACACAGGCACCAGGGGCGCGTGATGACGACAGCAGGAATCGTGAATGCGCTGCGCAGCCAGCGCGCCTCACCCCCAAGCCGCCTCGGTGCCGTTCTTCTTCGGCAGGTGGCCGGAGGCAGCGCCCGTCGGGGGCGGTCGCGCGGAAGCTGTCGGCCGGCAGCACCGGGCCCGCAGCGGTCGAAGCGACCCTCGTCGCGCTCGAGACCCAGGCCCAGGCGCTCGCCCAGAAAGCAACGACCGTGCCTCGGCTCGCCCAGCTCTTCGAGCGCTGCGCGAAGGTGGTGATCCAAATGAGTTCAGGGCCGGTTGTGGGGCGCGCCCACGTCAGCGTGCTGGCATTGAACCCTTCCCGCTCGGCGGAGTCCGCTGCCGTCCGGCCGCCGCCTGCTGGACGGGCGCCGTGAGCTCTTCCTCATCGGCCAGGCGGGAACGGTGCTGCGGTACGAGTACTGAGCCTCCGCGTCGCGTCAGCAAGGATGGTCACGGGACGCAGTCCACGTTGCGTAGATCGTCATAAACACCTACCGAGGTCGATCGCAGTACGCTCGATTCAGTGCATGGCAAGTTTATGAAGAACTCCGCAACAAAGCGTGGTGTCGTGAGCCATGTCCTCCTCGTTCTCAGAGTTGGCAGCGCTTGCCGCGAGCCAGCACGGGCTGATGACGCACGCGCTGGCCATCTTGGCGGGCCTCAGCCGAACGAAGCTGTCGCGACTGGTGAAGAGCAAAGCGTGGGAGCAGGTCCGGCCGCGCGTCTTCCGGCGGGCCGCGACGATGCAGACCGAGGCGCAGG
>JBBRUE010000835.1:0-3536 GCA_038248085.1 Myxococcales bacterium
AGGTAGCCATCCCCGAGGCGGTAGCGCCACCCGGCGCGCAGCTGGAGATCGTCGTCGGTCATGCTGCACGACGTGCCCTCCAGCCCCCCGGCGACCCCCTGCGCGCGCACGAAGGCGTGGCGGTAGTGCACCTCGAGCGACAACTGGCTCCAGGCGCGGCCGGCGAGGGCGTCGAAGAACTGCAGCGGCAGCACCTGTGCGGTCACGCCGAGCCCGACCACGCCGCCGCTGTCGAGGTCGGCCAGCGAGCTCGCCGTCTCGCCTGAGAGTGCGAGCCCCCGCAGCGCGGCTCCGGGACCGAGGGCGACCAGCGCGCGCACGCGGTTGCGATCGGGGCTCCACGTGCTCGCGGCCTGCTTGCCCTTGAGCTGCTCGAGTTCGACGTCGACGACGTCTTCTTCCGGCGGGGGGAGCGGCGCCGTGACGGCGACCTCGACGACCTTCTGCTTCGCCGCCGCCGCCTCGGTGCGTGCCTTCTCCACCGCGAGGATTCGAGGCACCACGAAGCTGGCCATGCTGTCGGCCTGTGCGTCGGTGAGCCCGGGAGTGACGTTGTTGACCACGCAGGTCTCGCCCACCGGCCGACCGTCGGGATCGGAGATCGTCGCGGTGAGGAGATTGGTCTTGCCCAGGGTGAAGGTGACGAGCCACTCCACGCTCGAGACCTTCGCCAGCCGTGCCAGCACCGCGGGCTTGTCGGACGCGCTGGCGAGCACGCCTTCGTTGTTGATCAGGCCCATCGTGACGTCGGCCGGGACCACCTTGCCCCCGAGTCGCTTGCCGATCGCCGCGACCAGCTTCCGATGCCCGGTGAGATCGAACCGCTCGCTCGTCTTGCGCGTGTCGACGCCGACGAACGCGCCCTTCCTGGCCACCACCAGCGACACCGGGGGCAGCACGAGCACGCCCTTGAGCGAAGCCGACGGAGAGAGATCGAGCTCCAACTCGGCGGATGCGTCCAGCGCTCCCAACACCACCACTGCGACCAACCAGCTCCAGCTGCGGCGTCGACGCATCGGACCCCGAGCTTAGAGGCTGGGGGAGTTCATCGACATGGGAGAAATCCGCCTACATCGCACGACGTCAGGGCTCAGAAGCCGGCCCAGATGAAGTCGAGCGTCGGAAGGATGTTGTTGCTGCGCACACGCACCCGCTCGCTGAAGCCGGAGGCGCCGGTGCGCACCTCCGTCGCGCCCTGGTCGTAGTTCGCGAAGAGCGCGCCCACCGCGATGCGGCTGTACTTGAAGACCGCGATGTCGAGGCCGAGGTGCGCGGTGAAGATGAACGGGGAGATCGACGCCAGCGGTCCCACGTTCGCCCCGTCGACCGTCAGGTTGCCCTGGGTGCCGGTGACGTAGAGGTTGGCCTCGCCGCGCAGGCGCAGCCGATCGCCGAAGGCGTGATCGTACGAGCCGCCCACGCGGCCGAGGAAGCCGGTCAGCGGGGCCGCGAAGAGGATCTCCAGCGGCGCGAGGAACGAGTTGATCGGCGTCGCGCTGTTCGGCCCCATGGGAATGCGCATCTGCCCCTCGATGCGAAAGGTGAGGACGTCGTGGGTGAAGAAGTCACCCGACACCAGCAACGCCACGCGGGGGATCAGCATGAACCCGATGTCGTTGGTGCTCGTCGCCCAGGTCGGGAAGAAGAACCCCTTCATCAGCCGCATGCCCAGGGTCGGCATCAACAGCCCGGCTTCGGCGGTGAGCCGCACGCCCATCGGCAGCGCGCCCGGTTCGACCGGTGGCTTGAGAATGGCGAAGCGCACGTCGAGGTGGGGCGCGATGAAGAAGAGGATCGGCTGGGCCTGCAGCTCGAGCCGATCGGTGAAGGCGAGGCGCAGCGGGTTGAAGACGCCCACGCTGTACGCGCCCTTGTTGCCGACGTCGGCGGTGTCGCGCGCGGGGCGCGGCTGCGCGAGGGCGGAGGTGGCGAGGAGCGTGACCAACACCAGGGCGCGGTTCACGGCAGCCCCCAGGTCCCGACGATCGGGGCGTGGTCGCTCAGGCGCGAGGGATCACCGGCGATGCCCTGCCGCCCCGGCTCCTGCAGCACGTCGGTGTTGGTCCAGGTCTCGCCCTGGCGAATGAAGAGGTAGTCGAGCGTGCGGTTCCACCAGCCGGGCACGCCGTCGTCGTTCACCCCGTCGGGGCCGAGCACCGAGTGGGTGAAGTACGGGCGCTGGGCCGCCTCGCCCACGCCGTAGCGCGCGAGGGGCACGTACGGCTCGAAGTCGTCGTAGAACTTCTTCATCACCGACGGGGTATAGGGCGGCTGCTCGTACTGGGTGCCCTTGCTGCTCGCGCGCTCGTCGAGGAAGCCCGAGAGGCGCAGCTTGCCCTCGCACGAGTTGACGTCGCCGGCCGCGGCCTTCTCGTCACAGACCGGGGGCAGCTCGTTGAAGTCTCCGCCGATGACCCACGGCAGCTGCTCTTCCTTCAGCAGGTCGTAGATCTGCTGGATCTGCTTCTGCTTCGTTCCGTCGTTGTCGTACGCCTCGGTGTGCACCGCGAAGGCAGCGACGGTGCGGCCGTTGCCGACGTCGAGCTCTACCCGGCCGATCGCGCGCTTGATGTAGAAGGTGTTGGTCAGCACATCGAGGTCAGTGCGATCGACCTGGCGAATGCGCTCGGCCTTCACGATCGGGTAGCGCGAGAAGATCGCGTTGCCGAGGTTGATGCGGCCCACGCCCTCCGACGGCGCGTAGCGGGTGTCCCACGTCTGATCGTAGGCCGCGTAGCGGAGGTTGGTGTTCTCGAGGAGGAACTGCACCATGTCGACGTACGCGCTGCGCTTGCTGCCGACCTCGATCTCCTCGGTCATGAGGATGTCCGGGTCGTACTCCTTGATCAGCGCGGCGACCCCGGTGAGGCAGTCGGTGACCTCGTTCGTCGAGAGCTGAACGCGATCGCCCCAGAAGTCGAACCAGAAGTCGACGCGGCAGGCGCCGTACTTCACGTTCCACGCCATGACCTTCAGGGCGGCGGGGGCCTCGGCAGGAGCGGGGTGCTCGGCCTTCGCCTTGAATCGCGCGATGTCCTCGCGCTTGAAGTTCAGCGGGTCGGCGACCCACTCACAGCTGGCCAGCAGGGGAAGCAGCAGGATCAGTCGACGCATGACGCCGCTCACGATAGTCCTCCGCATTCCGAAGGCGAGCCCCTCGTCGTCTCGGTCCCTACTCCCCGCCCATCTGCGTCTCGCCACCGGCGCGCTTGAGGCCGAGCGACTTCATCTTCTTGTAGAAGTGCCCGCGCTCGAGGTCGAGCAGCCGCGCGGCCTCGGTGGCGTTGTCGCGGCTGAAGGCGAGCGCCCCGAGGATGATCTCCCGCTCGGCCTCATCGACCTGGTCGCGGAACGTCTTGTCGGCGCGGTAGCGCGGTGCGGGCAGGGCCGGAGGCTGGCTCACGGCCGCGGCCGCCACCTGCACCTGGGTCATCGGCGCGTGGTCCGCGGGCGTCGAGTGCCCTCCGGAGCTCACTGCCGCGTTCATCCGCCGGCGCGGCAGCATCGCCTCTGCCTCGGCGCCAGTCACCAGCGGC
>JBBRUE010000836.1:0-3534 GCA_038248085.1 Myxococcales bacterium
AGCGCGGCCAGTCCCCTCAGCTCGGGGTCGGGCTCGCGGGGCATCACCGTGGCCAGCAGCGCGCGCGCCGACGCGAGGTCGCCCAGCACGAAGTGGCACCGCACCGCCTCGAGCACGTCGCTGCCCGTCGCGTCAGGGAGCCCCCCCGCGCGCAGGAAGGTGGCGAGCGCGGCCCGGGTGTCCCCCGAGGCCCGCTGGGCGAGCGCGCGTTGAATGAGCGAGAAGTAGCTGACGAAGCGCTCGGGGACGGCGGCGATCGCCTTCTCGAAGCGGCCCAGGCGCCGGTAGATCCCCGAGGCGGCCCAGTGGAGCTCTTCGGGGACCTCGCCCTCGAGCCCCGCGTCGGCCAGCGCCTCGAAGCCCGAGAGCAGCGCTCGTTCTCCCTCGTACAACCGGTGCAGCCCGATGGTGGAGCTGCCGACCAGCACCAGCACCCGCGTCACCTGGGTCAACGCCGCCGGGGACACCGCGACGCCGCGCGTGCGGGCCGCGATGAGCCAGCTCGCCAGCAGCGTCTCGAAGCGCTGCGCAGGAAAGGCCACCGCCAGTTGCGCGAGCATGATCAGCGCCTCGTCGACGCGGCCCGCCCGGCGCAGCGCGAAGGCCTCGAGCAGGTGCGCGCCGAGGAAGTCGCTCTTCGGCAACAGCTCGAGGAGCGGGTGCTTCGCCGCGATGGCCTCGACCCGGGCATGCACGCGCTCCTCGTTGGGCCCGGAGGCGAGCGCGTTGCCGAGGTGCATCAGCGCGTGGGGGACGTCGCCCTGCCCGAGCGCGCCATCGACCAGCTCGAGCTCATGGGACCAGTCGGGGGCGTCGGTGGACATGGGGGCCGGTCTACCCGGCGCGCTCGAGCTGCGCCTTCGCCCACGCCTCGAGCGCCCGGCGCTGCTTCGCACCCGTCACCTCCAACGTGAAGCGCGTCGTCTCGACGGGCACCTGGATCTGCGCGGGGGTCAGCACGTGGGGCTCATCGTTGTACTGCTGGAAGGTGAGCCACTCCGGCTTGGTGGTGTCGACGAACAGCCGGTACGCGGGCGGCAGAAACCGGCCCTGCTTCGGCGCGTGAAAGGTCATGGTGAAGCGCAGCACTGCGGGCGGCGGCACGAGGCCGAGGCGGCGGGCGAAGGCGCGTGCCGCGGGCGGGAGCGTGGGCTTCACGCGTCACACTCCGAGCGCAGGTCCGTCAGCTCACCCAGCCCGTCGACGACGAGATGGCCCTCGGGCGTCAGGCGCCCCACCCGCTGCTTCTTCCCATCCACCGGCTTCGCGAAGTCGAACGTCACCTGGAAACCCTTCACTCTGAAGCGCCCGGCCGTCACATCGCGCCTCAGCTCGTCATTCTCCATCAGGAGCCGGCCGAGCGTGAAAGTTCCGTCGGATTTCAGGTGGAGCTCGGCGGCGTTACCAAACGCACCGACCGCCGGCGCGTACCAGGCGAGGGCCACGAAGAGGGCCGCCGCGTCCTTCTCCACGGCCGGCTTCCGCCCGAGCAACCGCTGGTAGCGCAGGGTGTCCCGCACCGAGTCGAAGTCCTTGTCCTGCTGCATGCGCTTGCGGCGGCGCGCGTCGAGCTGCACCGCGCGCTCGAGGTGGTCGAGCACCGCGCCCTGGTACGCGTCGAACTCGCAGACCTTCCCCTGCCCGCGCAGCAGCGCCAGGGTCGCGGCGAGATTGTAGTGCGAAAGCGCGTGGGTCTCGTCGGCGGCCACCGCGGCGCGGAACTTCTCGAGCGCCTCGGGGTACTGCTTCGCCTGGTACAGGCGGAACCCCTCGGTATTGAGGGGCGCCGCCGGGGACGCGGTGAGCAGCAGCGAGAGCAGGGCCGTCATGACCTGCCGCTTCAATCACACTTCGGGGCGGCGGCGCTGAACTCAGCCCGGCTTCACCCGCTCGACGATCTGGTCGATGATCTTCACGCTGGTGAACCCTTCACTCTCGGCGGTGAAGTTGGGCAACACGCGGTGCCGCAGGACCGGCCGCGCCAGGGCCCGCACGTCATCGACGCTCGCGGCGAAGCGCCCGGCCAGCACCGCCCGCGCCTTGGCGCCCACCACCAGGTACTGGCTGGCGCGCGGCCCGGCGCCCCAGCCGACGTTCTTGCTCACGAAGTCGAACGCCCCCGGTTCCCTGGGCCGCGTCGCGCGCACCAGGTCGACCGCGTACTTCACCACGTGGTCCGGCACCGGCACCCGGCGCACGAGGTCCTGCAGCGCGAGGATCTGCTCGGGCGAGAGCACCTTGCTCAGCGTCGCGGTGTGGCCACCGGTGGTCTGCTTGACGATCTGCACCTCTTCTTCCGCCGACGGGTAGCCGACGTCGACGAGGAACATGAAGCGGTCGAGCTGCGCCTCGGGCAACGGGTAGGTGCCCTCCTGCTCGATGGGGTTCTGGGTGGCGAACACCAGGAAGGGCGGCTCGAGCGGCCAGGTGCGGCCCGAGGCGGTCACCCGCTGCTCCTGCATCGCCTGCAGCAGCGCGGCCTGCGTCTTGGGCGGCGTGCGGTTCACCTCGTCGGCGAGCACGATGTTGGCGAACAGCGGCCCCTTCATGAAGCGCAGCTCGCGGCGCCCGGTGGCCCGGTCTTCCTCGAGGATGTCGGTGCCGGTGATGTCCGACGGCATCAGGTCGGGCGTGAACTGAATGCGGTTGAACGAGAGGTTCAGCACCTCGGCCAGCGTGCTGATCAACAGCGTCTTCGCCAGACCCGGCACGCCGACGAACAGGCAGTGGCCGCGCGAGAACAGGCTGATGAGGAGGTGGTCCACCACGTCCCGCTGGCCCACCACCCGCTTCTCGATCTGCTGCACCACCGACGCGCGCGCGCTGGCGAGCGCCTCGACGGCCTTCAGGTCTTCCCCGGTTGCGACGTCACTCATGTGCGCGGAGTTGTAACCGCCACGCCCCGCACCGTCACCTGCCCGTTACCACCCCCCGTCAGGGAGTGAACTGCACCACGAAGGGCGAGAAGACCGACGTCGCGTTCGTCAGAGGAGCCGCCCGGGTGACGCTCACCTGCGTCCCGGCCACGTTCAGTTCGATCAGCGCGTGGAAGGACCCGGTGTCGTCACCCTCGTTGCCGGTGTTGGCGTAGGCACCCTCGCCCGCCGACTGCCCACCCGGCCCCTGCACGCCCGCGAAGGCGATGGAGCGGTGGGGCGCGACGGCTGTGGCGAGGGTCGTCGTGCCGCCGGTGATGACGTTGGCGATGGTGACGTCGGTCGGCGCCTGCACCGTCATGCCCGCGGGCACCGTCACCCGCTGGGCGTTGAGCAGGGCGATGCCTTCCGCCACGCAGCCGGCCGGCGGGCTGCCGATGCCGCCGCGCCGGAAGGTGAGTGAGTTGGCCGTCACCCGGGCGCGGAGCCGGCGCTTGCACATCTGGTCGGGCTCCGGTTCGGCGGCGGTGATCTGCGCCATCGCCAGCACGAAGGACCGGGCGGTGTCGCTGACGAGCGGCGTGATGGTGAGGGTCGGGTTGGCCGCCTGGGTGACCGCGTTCTGGTGGCTGACGGCGGCGCCCGCGAAGCTCACCAC
>JBBRUE010000837.1:0-3528 GCA_038248085.1 Myxococcales bacterium
CGTTGGGGATCCACTCCCCCGCTTTCCGCGCGTAGTCGAGGTACAGCATCGAGGCCACCGCGTCGACGCGCAGCCCGTCGACGTGGAAGACGTCGATCCAGAAGTTCGCGCACGAGATGAGGAAGCTGCGCACCTCGTTGCGCCCGTAGTTGAAGACGCCGCTGTCCCACTCCGGGTGGTGGCCCTGTCGCGGGTCGGCGTGCTCGTAGAGGTGCGTGCCGTCGAAGAAGTCGAGGCCGTGCTCGTCATGCGGAAAGTGCGCCGGCGGCCAGTCGAGGATCACCCCGAGCCCCGCCTGGTGCAGCGTGTCGACGAGGAACATGAAGTCCTGCGGGGTGCCCCAGCGCGCGCTGGGCGCGAAGAAGCCCGTCACCTGGTAGCCCCACGAGCCGTAGAAGGGGTGCTCCATCACCGGCAACAGCTCGACGTGGGTGAAGCCGTGGGCCGAGGCGTACGCGGCCAGCTGCGGCGCCAGCTCCCGGTAGGTGAGGCTGCGGTTGCCCTCTTCGGCGACGCGACGCCACGAGCCCAGGTGCACCTCGTAGATCGACATCGGCTGATCGAGCCGTTGGCGCTGGCCCCGTGCCCGCATCCACGCCTCGTCGTGCCACGCGTAGTCGTGCGCCCACACGCGCGACGCGGTGGCGGGCGGCGCCTCGGCGTAGAAGGCCACCGGGTCGGCCTTGTCGACGCGGTAGCCGCCCACCCGGGAGTTGATGCGGTACTTGTACGCGTCGCCCCGCTTCATACCCGGCACGAGCCCCTGCCAGACGCCGCTCTCGGAAGGCGCCAACGGCGCGCCCCCCTGCGCACCCCAGCCGTTCAGCTCGCCAATCACCGTCACCGATTCGGCGTTGGGAGCCCACACCCCGAAGTGCACCCCGCCCTCGTGCGGGTGCGCCCCCAGCTGCTGCCACAGGCGGGCGTGCGTGCCCCCGGCGAAGAGGTGTCGATCGATCGCGCCCAGGTCGTTCATGAGGCGCTTCGGTGGCGTTGGATGATCTGCACCAGCCCCGCGAGGGGGATGCGCAGCCAGTCGGGCCGGTTGTTGAGCTCGTACTCGACCTCGTAGACGACCTTCTCCACTTCGTAGAACTCGAGCATCAGGTCCCTGATCTCGTCGCGCTTCGGCAGGAGCCCGCTCTCGCCGATCGCCTCGAAGTAGCTCTTGAGGAAGGCCGAGCCCATCCACGCGTTCCAGGCCTCGGCCCACGGCGCGAGCTGGCTGGCGTCGTCCGCGCGCACCCGCCCCGAGCGCAGCACCGTCTCGGTGGCGTAGGCGAACGAGCGCATCATGCCCATCACGTCGCGCAGGGCGCCGCGCTTGAACCGGCGCTCGTTGATCGGCCGCGCCGGCTCGCCCTCGAAGTCGATGATCACGAAGTCGTTGCCGGTGAAGAGCACCTGGCCCAGGTGCAGGTCGCCGTGGCCACGAATGCGCACCCCGTCGATGCGCTGGCTGACCACCCGCCGGAGCAGGGCGTCGAGCTTCTTCTCGGCAGGGAGCACGATGTCCAGCTGCGCACGCACCTCGGGCGAGAGCGTCGCTCGACGTCGCCGGAGCAGCTCGAAGGTCCGCGCCAGGCCGACGTGAGACCACTGGTAGATCGACTGCTGGTGCTGCGTGGTGAAGGGCTCCGGGGCGAAGCTCGGGTCGGTCGTCTCCTGCGACAGCAGCAGGTGGACGGCGGCGGTGCGCTGCCCCAGCCGCGCGGCGAGCGCGAAGTAGCGACCGCACAGCTCGGTCAGCAGCGCCGGCGGCGGGGTGCGGGCACGCTCCGAGAAGCCCAGGCGCGCCCCGAGGTCGGGGGCCGGTTCCTGCTGGGTGAGCACCCGGTCGAAGAACAGCTCGACCTCGGCGAGGGTGAGCTTCCACGCGTCGCCCTCGTTGGCCACCAGCTCCTGGGCGATGCCCAGCACGCAGGGCGGGCGCCCCGGCCGCTGGTAGGAGATCGATCCCAGCACCGCGGGCACGAGGCGGTCGGTGCCCATGCGCTTGGCCAGCTTGAGGCCCACCTCCAGCTCGGGGCTGGGGCCCTCCTCGAGGTGCCGGTACAGCTTGAGCATCACGCCCTCGCCGACGAACACCACGGTGTTGGTCTGCTCCAACTCCGGGGCCTTGAGCGTCGGGCGCGGCTCGAGCACCTGCATCTGCGCCAGCAGCCCGTGGGTGTCGGCGCGCACGGAGCTGGCCCGATCGGCGTGCCGCCCCCGCGTGTCGAGCAGCGGCCAGACCGCGTCGGTGGTGGAGAAGGCGTCGAACAACCCGCCGGCGCGCAGCTCGGGACCGGTGGCGCTGGCGACGCCCTCCAGCCTCGCCACCAGGGCGTGGGGGGCCCGCTGCTCGCGCCGCTCGAACTCCTCGCCGGCGTAGAACGCCAGGGGCACGCAGTAGGTGTCGGCCGTGCCTTCGATGTACTCGACCTGCAGCAGCACCAGCACCACCGGGTCGGCGCCGGCACCCAGCGGAACGCGGTCGACCACCCGCGCGTCCTTCACGGCGCGGGACTTGCCCCGGAACCACCGCCGGGCGGACACGAAGCTGAAGAGCGCCGCGGCCAGCTCGCCCTCGCCTTCGCGGTTGACCAGCGTGTGCCAGTCGCCTCCCTTCGCGTCGAGCAGGCGCGTGGCCGTCCCCTCACGCGACAGGCTGCGCGCGGGCGTCAGCCGGAACCAGAAGAAGGCGTGGGGCGAGAGGGTGAGCAGGTAGGGCACCTTGCCGATCGGCGGAAAGCGCACGTTGCTGAACATCTCCACCGGCACCCGCCCCTCCATCGCCTCCAACGGCAGCTCTACGTACTGGGGGAAGCGGGACAGGTTGGCCACCACCAGCACCCGGTTGTCGCCGTCGGTGCGGAGGTACGAGAGGATCTTGTTGTTGTCGGGGTGGAGGAACTCGATGCCGCCCCGGCCCAGCTCGTGGTGCTTCTTCGCCACCGAGATCAAGCGCCGCATGAACCACAGCAGCGAGTTGGGGTTCGACTCCTGCGCTTCGACGTTGACCGCCTCGTAGTGGTACTCGGGGTCGGTCACCACCGGCAGGAACATGCGCTGCGGGTTGGCGCGCGAGAAGCCGGCGTTGCGGTCGGCGCTCCACTGCATGGGCGTGCGCACCCCGTCGCGGTCGGACAGGTAGATGTTGTCGCCCATGCCGATCTCGTCGCCGTAATAGAGGACGGGCGTGCCGGGCAGCGAGAAGAGCAGCGCGTTGACCAGCTCGATCTTCTGGCGGGACTTGAGCAGCGGCGCGAGGCGGCGGCGGATGCCGAGGTTCAGCCGCGCGTTCGGGTCTTCCGCGTAGACCTTGTACATGTAGTCGCGGTCCTGGTCGGTCACCATCTCGAGCGTCAGCTCGTCGTGGTTGCGCAGGAAGGTGGCCCACTGCGCGTTGGCCGGCACGGCCGGCGTCTGCCGGAGGATGTCGATGATCGGAAACCGGTCTTCCAGCTGCAGCGCCATGAACAGGCGCGGCATCAGCGGGAAGTGGAAGTTCATGTGGCACTCGTCGCCGTCACCGAAGTAGGCGGC
>JBBRUE010000838.1:0-3525 GCA_038248085.1 Myxococcales bacterium
CTCGCTCGCGCCGCAGTACTTCGACTACCAGCTGCGCGCCGAGCGCAAGAGCACCTCGAAGAGCCGCCTCTTCATCTCGCTCTACGGCTCGTCGGATCGGTATGCCTTCGTCAACCCCAACCCCTTCATCGACCCCGCCACCGAGGGCAACCAGGGCAGCGCGGGCAACGCGATCTCGTACCACCGGCTGACGCTGGGCTTCGACTACCGCTTCTCCGATCGCGTCACCTTCATCTCGCGCAACAGCCTCGGCTTCGACCAGTACGAGCAGCTCGGCGGCGCGACCGACATCTTCTACCGGGGCACCCAGACGCCGGTGCAGGCCCGCGAGCGCTTCCGCATCGAGATCCCCGAGGCGCACCTCACGGTGGGCGCGGGGCTCGATCTCCTCGTGGTGCCCTCGTTCCTCGAGGCGCAGTCGCCGCCGAACTTCAAGGCGAACCAGGTGCCGGACCCGTACGTCGCGCGCCGCCTGCTGGTCGAGCGCTCGACCAACTTCCACGTCGAGCCCGGGGTCTTCCTCGAGGGCACCTGGAAGCCGTTCGAGACGCTGTCGGTGATCGGCGGCGTGCGCTTCGACTACCAGTCGTTCATGAAGAAGGCGTGGGTCGACCCCCGCCTCTCGGTGCTGTGGACGCCGGTCGACTGGCTGACCCTCAAGGGCGGCGCGGCGATGTACCACCAGCCGCCCGACTACCGCGTGGGCCAGCTCTCGGCGATCTTCGGCAACCCCAACCTGCTGCCCGAGGGCGCGACGCACTTCACGGTGGGCGCCGAGACCCGCTTCACCGACGCGATCAGCCTCGACGTGTCGGTCTATTACAAGCAGCTCTCGCAGCAGGTTCGCCAGGTGCTCACCAGCGGGCTGGGCAGCGACATCAACATCCCCGGCGCGGAGACCCGCTTCGCGAGCACCGGCTACGGGCGCGCGTTCGGCGCCGAGGTGCTGCTGCGCCACAAGCTGACCAAGAACTTCTTCGGGTGGATCGCCTACTCGCTCAGCCGCTACGAGCGCGACGGCTACGGGGGCAACCAGTGGAGCGCGGGCCCGCTCGACCAGCCCCACAACCTCATCGTGGTCGCCAGCTACCAGCTCCCCTGGGACCTCGTGGTGGGCGGCCGCTTCCGCTACGCCTCGGGCCCGCTGGTCACGCCGGTGGTGGCCTCGCTCTACGACGTCGACGGCAACTACTACTACCCGCTGCCCGGCCAGCCGTGGAGCGTACGGCTGCCCGACTTCGTGCAGCTCGACCTCCGCATCGACAAGCGCTTCGTGTTCGACCGCTGGGTGCTCGCGCTCTACCTCGACGTGCAGAACGTGACGAACCAGCAGAACCCCGAAGGCCTCTTCTACAGCTTCAACTACGCGCAGAAGGCCTACGTGTACGGCATCCCGATTCTCCCTTCGCTCGGCATCCGAGGAGAGCTCTGATGAGACGCGCCCTGCTGGCGATGGTGTTGGCCCTCACCGGGTGCAACGCGCAGTTCAAACCCGAGACCCTGGTCGACGCGCTCCGCGTATTGTCGATCACCGCCGAGCCGCCCGAGGTGGGGCCCGGTGAATCGGCGCAGCTCGACATCCTCCAGCTCGACCCCTCGCGGCCGGGTGGCAAGACGACCGTGGTGTGGGTCGGCTGCGAGCCGGACCCGATCGACTTCAACCGCAGCGCCTGCAACGACACCACGGCGCTGCTCCAGCCCACCGCGTTCGCCACCTTCCCCCCGGGCGTGCGCGTGCTCGGCTTCGGCACCCGTGCGGGCTACGCGTCGGCCTCCACGCTCTTCGACGCGCTGGCGCCTGAAGACCCGGTGCGCTCGAACGGAACCTCGGGCCCGGTGCTGGGCGTGGTGATCGGTGAAGAAGTGAAGCCCACCTCGTCCGACGCGGAGCTGCGCGAGCTCTTCGGCCGCATCGAGCGGCAGGAAGTGCAGACCGTGATGTCGCTGACCCGCGTGACGGTGACGCAGCGGCCGAACAAGAACCACAACCCGAAGCTGGCGGCCCTGGAGATCGACGGTGCGCCGCTGCCGAAGAACGCGAAGCTCCAGCTGCGGCCAGGCGCGAAGGTCGCGCTGGTGCCGCGCGCCACCGACGATTCGCGGGAGACCTACAGCCTCATTCTCCCCGCGGGGGTCTCCGAGCGGTCCGAGACGCTGGTGGTGTCCTGGTACTCGAGCTCGGGGCGCTTCGACCAGGCGCGCATCGACGTCAGCACCGGCGCGGCGACGACCTTCATCACGCCCGGGTCGACCGACGTTCCGGAAGACCCGGTGCCCGAGAAGCGCACCGGCACCATCTGGCTGGTGATGCGAGACGGCCGCGGGGGCCAGCACGCCGAGACCCTGCCCTTCTTCGTGTGCGACGACTCGCCGACCCCGGTGCTGCGGCAGCTCGAGGCGCCGACCACCGCCGGCGACCCGGTGGTGGCCACTGGCGAGAACATGAGCGGCGCGCTCGATCTCGTCGTCGGGGGTGTCGCCCTCACCCGCGCCAGCTACAGCCCCGGCCGCAACGCCTTCCTCGGCGACGTGCCCACGCTGCCCAGCGGCACCTACCCGGTCCAGCTCCGCGCGAAGAACTGCGCGGTGGTCGACACCGGGGTGAACTGGGTCGTGCCCTGACCGCGGGCATCGATTGACCCTGCGCGCTCCCGGGGGCTAGGGGTCTGCTCCATGTTTCGAGCGCTGACCCTCGCCGCCCTCACCGTCTCGGTCTGTGCCTGCCAGAAGACGCCCGCCGCTCCTCCGGCACCCGCGGTGCGCGTCGGTGCGATCGATGCCGGTTCGGGGGGCGGCGTGATCACGGCGATCGGCGCGGCCCTCCTGGCGGCGGCCGATGCAGGTGGGGTCGACGCCGCCGATGCCGGCCAGGTCGTTCGCTTCGTCGCCCTCGGGGACACCGGCAAGGGCAACCCCGGCCAGTACCGGGTCGGCGAGGCGATCGGCGCCCACTGCGCAGCGAACGGCTGCGACTTCGTGGTGCTGCTGGGCGACAACTTCTACCCGACCGGCGTGGGCTCCACGACCGACCCGCAGTGGCAGACCGCCTTCGTCCAGCCCTATGCGTCGGTGAACGCGCCCTTCTACGCGGTGCTCGGCAACCACGACTACGGCGGCAACGGCGCGGGCACCGACCTGCCCCGCGGCGACAACGAGGTCGCCTACAGCCTGGTGAACCCGAAGTGGCGCATGCCGGCGCACCACTACACGTGGCGCCTCAACCACGTGGAGTTCTTCGTCGGCGACACCAACCGCTCGATGTTCAGCATCGACCAGGAAGCGCGCCGCGACTTCGAGACCTGGCTCCCCGCCTCGGCCGCGCCGTGGAAGATCGTCTTCGCGCACCACCCGTGGAAGTCGAACGGGCAGCACGGCAACGCGGGCAACTACGACGGGCTGTCGCTGGTACCCATCGCGAACGGCGCCGGGGTGAAGCGCTTCATCGAAGAGACGGTGTGCGGCCGCGCCGACTTTTATTTCAGCGGCCACGATCACAACAACCAGTGGCTCCAGGCGACGTGTACC
>JBBRUE010000839.1:0-3524 GCA_038248085.1 Myxococcales bacterium
CGTCAGCGACTCGACGGTGTTGCGGGCCGGGTCGTCCAGCACGAGGTCGAGGAGATGGCGGGTGGCGTGGCCGATCGCCGGAGACGGACCGGTGCCGAGGGCGGCCATGATGGCCTTGCCGTCGAGGGCGAGCTGCTTCGTGGTGAGGGGGGGCGAGGCGGCGACGAGGGCCTCGACCCGCGCGCGGAGCCCGGCGGGAAGCGTGCCCCGCGCCTGGTGCAGCGCCAGCAACGGGGCCGCCCGCACCACGTCGATGCGCGCCAGCCAGCGCCGGAGCTGCGCGTCGGTGGACTCCGGCGGCGGGAGCTCGGCGTGCGTCACCAGGGCGCCGGTCTCTTCACAGGTCTTGCCCGGAAACTTGAGGCGCACCATCACCTCGCGCGCGTGGGGCTGGCCGAGCAGCAGCAACGCCATGCGGATCACCTCGTCGCGGGGCGCGCGGCCCACGGCGTCGAACTCGGCGAGGGCGGCCTCGGGGAGGAACTCGGCGAGCAGCCCGGTGCGCTGCAGCAGCCGCAGCCCCATGGTGGCCAAGGGCGCCCGCAGCAGCTTCACGAACTCCTGGTGCACGCGCTCGCCGGCCACCTTGCGGAAGACCTGGAGCGTCTGGGGGATCGCCGCCTCGGTCTGCGGCTCGAGCTGGAAATCGAGCACGGTGGCGAAGCGCACCGCCCGCAGCGGCCGCAGCCCGTCCTCGAGGAAGCGCTCGAGCGCGTTGCGCACGCAGCGCACGGTGTGCAGCGCGAGGTCTTCCTGCCCCTTGAAGGGGTCGACCAGGTCGTTGGTCGCCGGGTCCCAG
Source organism: Myxococcales bacterium (assembly GCA_038248085.1). Lineage (GTDB taxonomy): Bacteria > Myxococcota > Myxococcia > Myxococcales > Myxococcaceae > Archangium_A. The sequence goes on from JBBRUE010000839.1 coordinate 800, forward strand.
GCGATGGCGTTCATCGTGAAGTCGCGCCGGCCGAGATCGGCCTCGATGTCTTCATGGAACTCGACCTTCGAGGGACGGCGGCCATCGGTGTACTCGGCCTCCACGCGGAAGGTGGTGACCTCCACGTGGGCGCCGCGCACGAGGACCGTGACCGTGCCGTGATCGATGCCGGTGGGGATCACTTTCTTGAAGAGCTTCTGCACCTCGGCCGGCCTGGCGCTGGTGGCGACGTCGAAGTCCTTCGGGGTCTCCCCGCGGAGCAGGTCGCGGACACAGCCCCCCACGAGAAAGGCGCGAAAGCCGCCGGCCTGGAGCCCGAGGACGACCTCCATCACCGCGGCGGGCACGTGTTCAGTCGAGAGCACTGGCATCAACTGACCCACCTTGGTGACCCGGTCCGACGACTGCGAAGTGATCCCGGCAAGAATCGAACTTGCGACCTACTCTTTAGGAAAGAGCCGCTCTATCCAACTGAGCTACGGGACCTCTGGGAAACGTGGGCTCGTCTATCAGCGACGCCAGTGCAGCGGAACAGCCTCGAACGACGCCCGGCGCTCGAGATCGGCGAGCTCTTCCCGGGCCCGGGGCAACTCCCGCCGGTTCTTCTCGAGTCGTTCGCGCACCCGCTCGAACTCGGGGTTGAGGTTGAACGCGCACGGGGCGACGTAGAGCGGCTGCCGAATGATGGTGGTTCCCGACACCGAGCCAGTGACGCTCACGCCCGGCAGCACCTGACCCGTCGCGGTCACACCCATCGACGAGGCGCCGTTGACGACCAGCATCGGCGGCGGGCCCCACCACCCCGTCTGGCAGGTGAAGCGGGCGTTGATCGGCATCCCGTTGACCTCCTCGACCTTCGTCCGGTCGGCCTCGATGTCTTCCTCGAGCACCGTCACCCGGGTGCGGGCCTCGCGGAAGAGCCGCCGCCAGGTCTCCTCGGAGGTGCTGGGCGCCACGGGCTCACTGGGCGCGCCGGCGACCACCACCACCGCCGGCTTCTTCACGTCGCTGTCGATGCGGGAGATCTCCGCGCCCTCGGTGGTGCGCACCTTCACCCCACGGGGCACGATCCGGAGATCGTCGGTGAAGTGCTCGACGCCGGACGCATCAGTCCACGTGTAGACCTGGGCCTGGACGAGGAGGAGCAGGAGGAGCGGCGTCACAGGCGAAGTGTAGCGAGCGGCTCCCCGCAAAGTCGAAGGCCGGAGTCGCTTGCGCGGCCCCGGCCCTCGAACTTCTGTGGGCACACCAGGTTTCGAACCTGGGACCCCCGCCGTGTGAAGGCGATGCTCTACCGCTGAGCTATGTGCCCAGAAGCGCCGCGTAAGTGCCACGCAGCCTCCGGGCAGTCAAGGACGAAGGGCGCGCGGGGCGCCTGACCGCGTCGTTCAGAGCGCGGCGATCTTCTCGTCGAGTGAGCGCAGGCGCTTCTTGAGGCCCGACAGCTGGCGCCCGAGATCCTTGAAGTCCTGCCTGGTGGCGAAGTTGAGCTGGTGGAGCACCACCCGCTGGGTCGAGTCGATCGACTTCTTGGCCTGCTGCGCCTTGCCGATCACCTCGACGACCTTCTGCGCGCGCTTCTCGTCGGAGAAGAGGCGCTCCATCGCGCGCTGGGAAAAGCCGATGGCCTGCTTCTTCAGCCTGCTCGCGATGCTCATGTCGTCAGCCCCCACTTCTGATGCGCTCGAGCCAGCGTTCTGCCAACCCGCGATACTGGAGCCGCGCGATCAACTGGGTGAGATCCCCCCGCGCGACCAGCCGCTTCTGCACGATGGCGGCGATCGGATCCAGCCCCCCCTCAATCAGCGCCCACCAGTCGGCCTGGCTGGCCCGGGCGAAGTACTTCGGCTGGCCGGCCTCGAGCTCGGCGAGGGGGAGAAACCGGGGCTCGGGGAGGCGGCCGTCGACCGGCGCTCCGAGGCTGATGCCCAGCGGGCCGTCGGCGCGGTCGATCACCACCCCGAAGTCACCGTCCCAGCCGCGCGCCGCGTCCGCCGCGTCGGGGTCCTCGTTCAGCAAGCGGATCGCGTCTCGGCACCACGCCTCGGAAGGGAACTGGGGCATCGCGTGGAAGGGTGTCAGAAAACTGGTCTTTTCGCGCGGCTGCCGTGGGATGCCCGCGTGAACTGGATCTTCCTCGGTCTCATCGTCGTGTCGATCGTGACCGGGGCCTTCACCGGCACCATGCCGAAGGTGACCGAGGCTTCGTTGATGTCCGCCAAGTCGGCGGTCGAGTTGGCGATCGGCCTCATCGGCCAGATGACGCTGTGGCTGGGGCTGGTGGGCGTGCTGCGCGAGGCGGGGCTGATGCGCTCGGTGGCCCGCGGGCTCAAGCCGATCATGGGCCGCCTGTTCCCCGAGGTGCCGATCGATCACCCGGCCATGGGCGCGATGATCATGAACATCGCGGCCAACGTGCTCGGGCTCGGCAACGCCGCCACCCCCTTCGGCCTCAAGGCGATGCAAGAGCTCGACAAGCTCAACAAGCACAAGGGCGTCGCCACCAACTCCATGGCCCTGTTCCTGGCGATCAACACCTCGGGCGTCGCGGTGCTGCCGCTGGGCGTGATCGCCGTACGCGCGACGCTCGGCTCGAAGGACCCCGCGGGCATCATGGTGCCCACCCTGTTGGCCACCATGAGCAGCACGGTGTTCGCGATCATCGCCTGCAAGCTGCTCGAGAAGCGCTCGATGTTCGCCGCCGAGAAGTACGGCCCGGTGGAGA
>JBBRUE010000840.1:0-3516 GCA_038248085.1 Myxococcales bacterium
CGGGCAACGCGGCCAGGGCTGTTGTGCGGCCCAGTCGTGCTTCATCGGGCTGAGCTGCCTGCGCGGGGTGTGTGACGTGGCCCCGCCCGTGGACGGCGGCGTCTGTGGCGCCCTCGGACAGGCGTGCTGCGCCAACCAGATGTGCACTGCGTCGGCGGCGGTCTGTTCGTCCGGCACCTGCGTGGCGGCGACGGCCGACGCGGGCGTGCCGGACGCCGGGTCGCTCAAGCTCTCGGGCGAGGCGTGCGCGCTCGACCGCGAATGCCTCGACGGCCTGTGCCAGGTGATCGGCTTCCAGGGCGGCTACTGCACCCGGGGCTGCACCACCTCGGCGACGTGCCTCGCCGGTAGCCAGTGCGGGCTGAACCCCTCGGGCTCCGGGCCGGCCAGGGTGTGCCTCAAGCAGTGCACCCTGCCGTCTCCCGGCGCCTGCCGCACCGACTACGTCTGCGAGGCGAACGCGGGGACCTCGGGCGTGCCGGTCTGCTTCCCCAGGTGCACCTCGAACACCACCTGCGGCATCGCCCCGACGTGTGACTCGCGCGGCTTCTGCTGCGGCGTCGCCGGCTTCGTGTGCTGCGAAGGGTCGACCTGCGCGAGCGGCAACACCTGCCAGGCCGGGAGCTGCGTGGCCGGCGGGACCGGTGGCGGCGGAGGCACGGCGACCGGTGGCGGTGGCGGGGCGGCGACGGGCGGCGGCGGCGGCACGTCGGGGGGAGGAGGCGGGACGACTGGTGGCGGGAGTGGGGGCGGTGGTGGCACGCGGCTGCCCACGGGCTCGGCCTGCACCGACTTCCTCCAGTGCCTCGGCAGCGCGTGCCTCACCCAGAGCGGCAACGCGTGGGTCGGCGGGTATTGCTCGGATGTCTGCACGTCGTCGAGCTGTGCGGCGGGGAGCAGCTGCTCCGGGCTCATCAATCCACCGGCCAGGTACTGCCTGCAGAACTGCACGTGGGACGGCGCGTCGGGTGGGTGCCGCACCGGCTACGTGTGCGATCGGTACCTCGCCGGAACCACCCAGGGGACCTGTTACCCCGCGTGCCCGGGGAGCGCCTGCCCGTCGACCACGACCTGTCAGAGCGGCTTCTGCTGCGGTGCGCCCGGGTTCAAGTGCTGCTCGGGGACGCCGTGCCCGAACGGTGGCACCTGCAACGCGAACGGCTACTGCCTGTGACCGACGGGTGGAGAGACGACTCCCCGCTCCACGTGCTCGGGCGACGGGTGCGCCGGCTGCGCGAGGGGCTCCAGCTCACGCAAGAGGAGTTCGCCCGGCGCTGCGGCATCTCGGTCAGCTTCGCCTCCTTGCTGGAGCGCGGCGAGCGCAGCCCGAGCTACGACACCCTGCTCACCATCGCGCGCTCGCTCGAGATCCCCGTCGCCGAGCTCTTTCGCGAAGGGCCGTCGATCGAGGTGAACGAGCCGATGCATGCCCGGCTGATCGAGTTCGCCCGTCGCTCGCACCTCTCGCGTCAACAGATGGAGCGGTGGATCGCCGTGGGCCACGCGATGTTCGGCCTCGAGCCCGAGCGCGCCGACGGTGATCGGGCCGTGCGCTGCGCCGTCGAGGGCTGCGATCGACCGGTGCTCGCCCGTGGGCTGTGTGCCCCGCACTACCACCGCGATCGCCGCGCCCGCCTGCAACAGGACGGCTGAGTCCGTCGGTCTCACCGCGCCAGCTTGCGCAGCAGCTTCTCGAGGCGAAGTTGCACCGCCGCGTCCCGCTCGAACTCGAGGCCCATGCCGGGGTGTTCTCCGGCGACGCGCACCCAGGCCACGGTCGCGTTGACCTCCAGCGCCGTCAGCGCGAGCGGGGGCCGGAGGTAGAGCTGCACCCGGACCCCCAGCGGCAGCGGGTTCCAGGTGCGCACGAAGGCGCCGCCCGGTGAGAGGTCGGCCATCAGCTCGCGACGCTGCCGGCCGTCGTGCACCAGCCGCACCTGCAGCGCGACCTGCTGGCGCAGCTCGATGCGCGTCGTGTCGTCCGAGACCTCCTGGCGCGCGAAAGCCAGCAGGCGCACCCGGGTGGCGTCGTCTTCGGGTTGGAAGTCGAGCCCATAGCCGGTGGGCTGGTTGGGCCCCGACTTGTGGCGCACCCAGGCGAGCTGGCCCTTCACCACGAACTGCCGCGCCGGGCGGACCACCTCGACGCGCAGCGAGACGAACTGGCCCAGCGCGCCGGGGGCTTTTCCGGGCACGGTGAGGCCGCCCAGGCGACCGTTGGGGTAATAGAGCGCCGCGAGCTCATCGGGCGTCGCGACCTGCAAGCTGGCTTCGATCGGGCCCCCCACTGCTCCCCCGTGGTGCCGTGCCTCAGTTGCCCGGGAGCGGCTCGAGGAGGAGCGAGTTGTCGACCTGCGGCTCGCTCTGCACGAGCTTGGCGTGGATGCGGGCGTGGCTCGCGTAGAGCTTGCCGTCGGTGAAGATGCCGTCGGCGAAGAAGCCCACCGCGCCCTCGGTGCGGGGGCTGGCCTGCACCGCCCACGAGGCCGTGCGCTTGGCGAGCTTGAGATCGCCGCGGGTGGCGTCCTGGTAGAGCGCCCACACCAGCCCCGAGGGGCCGAAGACGATCGAGCTGTCGGTGCCCACCCAGCTCTGGTTGCCGGGCATGGCGACGTCGGAGCCAGTGTCGATGGTCTCGATGGTGACGCCCGCCTGGAGCTGGGGCGCGAAGTAGAACTTGAACGCCTTGCTCGAGAAGTCGTGGTACCCGATGCCGATGCTCTTCGTCGCCGGCTCGACCTTCACGTCGGGGAAGAAGCCGGTGTCGCCGCTGCTGTCGATGATCACCGGGCTGCCCACCGCGCCCGCGGCGCTGACCTGCACCGCGTAGAGATCGCCGTCTGCCGCGCCCGTCGTGGGCACCGTGCGGCGCATGTAGGCGATGATCGCGTCCTTGTCCTTGAAGGCGAGCGACGAGAACAGGCCGACGCCGGGCAGCACCTGCTGCAGGTCGGACGGCGTGAAGTTCTTCGCGCAGACGCTCGCGCCGCTGACGGTGACACACGACTCGGTGCTGGCGTTGCAGCCGGTGCAGCCGGTCGCCGCCGTGAGGCAGGCCGGGGTGCCGCTGGGGGGCGTGGCGCAGATGCCGTTGCACGCGTCGCAGATCGGCGGCGGGCGCGAGAGGCAGGCGATGGTCTTGATGGTCCAGTCCCCGTCGCTCGCCGGCGTGGCCGTGGTGGCGCGCGCGAACTTGAGGGCGGTGATGTACTTGGTGGCGCCCATCGGCCGCGGGGCCGGGCAGTCCATCACGTTGAAGGTCGAATCACCGGCGCGCTGGAAGTACGAGATGCCGGGCTTCCCGTCGGTGTCGACGGCGATCGACGTGTAGAGGCCGAGGTCGGCCTGCGCCCCGTCGACGCGGTGCTTCGTCCACTGGCCACCGGTGCTGCGCACGGCCACCTTCAGGTCGCCGCCGGTGACGTCGTAGTAGCTGACGTAGACGCGGCCCTGGCTGACCACCACGTCGGTGTAGCGGCCGACGTCCGGGCCCGGCTCCACGATGCCGCCGCGCGC